>JAGALE010000379.1 GCA_017625335.1 Lachnospiraceae bacterium | reverse complement strand
TCTCTAGCAGTATCCTCATTGCCACAATTTGCAAGATATACAACTATTTCCATATCTATCTTTCTTAAATCGTATTTTTCATATATACAACAAAGCTTTTTCTCATACAATTTTTTAAATCTACTTAAATTAGTAAATAAAATTGATTCCATCTCACACATACGTTTTCCTCCTTAGTTTAATAAAAAACCATTTCAATATTACTGTATAATAACATTTATTAAACTATAGTCAATAGTATTCATTATAATTTCACAAACTATTTTAATTTCTTAACCATTTTTCAACTATTGTTGAACAAACAGAACATAAAGCATGATGCATTCTCAAAAAGTCTATCTTTTGCAGATCATATCATATTACTTTACTCTTCTATATATCAAGTAATCCTAACGAATACTTCCACCTTAGAATCCTTTTTATTGATTCCTCAAGCTGCTCTTCCTTAATTCGTCCCGATTTTACAGCATTTAAAACCGCTTCATATTGTACCTGATAATCAGTAGCCAAAATCATATCATTCCCCGATAAAACAGCTTGTACTGCTGCCTCTTCTTTGGTATAAAGATTGGCAATTCCATTCATCATAAGATCATCAGTAATAATTACACCACCGAATTTCATATCCTGACGCAACAAATTATGCACATCAGCAGATAAGGACGCAGGATTATCCTTGTCCATACATTCAACTATATTATGACTAATCAGTATACACCATGATCCTGAATCTATACCGGCCTGAAATGGTTTTAAATCAACATTTTCAAACTCCTCTATAGATCTTAAATCTCTAGCTACACTGTTATGAGTGTCTACATTATTACCATAACCCGGAAAATGCTTAAGCACCGAGCCCATATTACATTCATTCATTGTTTCAACCATAAGCTGTACGTATTGCTCTGTAAGCTCCACATCCTCACTAAAGGATCTGGTATATATAAAATCTCCATTTGAATCCGGCACATCACATACAGGGGCAAAATTCACATTAATTCCATATGATAACAGCAGTTCAGACTTTGTTACAGTATCCTCTTCAATCCCTGCAAAACCACCTGCATAATACACATCTCTAGGAGATCTAAACTGATATGGAGCAAGAAGTGAATAACAACTTAACCTTACTACGGTACCACCCTCTTCATCAATGCCTATAAGTAACGGAATCTTACTATTATTCTGAAGATTCGCAATACTATCCTTTACACCCTGCTCAGTTTTACCTACAAAATCACCTTTAAATAATATTACTCCACCCACAGGATATTCATTCAATATACTTCCATCAAATCTACCATCATTCTTGATAAAGAAAATCTGACCAACCTTTTCTTCTAAGGTCATTCCATCAACAAGCTTGTCTATCTCCGCTTCTACATCTGCAGACAAAATGTAGTTATTCATTGCGCTTAACATTATAATGCCTGCATTAACAGCATCTATTGCATATTTTTCTGATTTATAACTTGAATTATTAGATTCTACTGTATCTTCAGTTGTTTCAGCAATCTCTGTACTAACTAATTCATCAGTTTCTGTAGCCTCTTTCGTACTAACTATTTCTTCAGTACTTGTATTAGTTTCCGTGGTAGCTGTTACCTCAACAGTTGTATCATTCTCTGTGCTAACTATTTCCTCAGTACTTATAATTATTTCTGTTGTATTTGAGTCATATGAATTTTGAAAATATTCTGTTGTATTTTCAGTTGTTTTATCTCCAGTATTACCAGTTCTCTTGCTCAAATCAGGTCCAATTATTCCAAAAACCAAGACAACAAGAAACATAATAATACACATAGCAACCTTTTTATTCCTCATAAAGGATTCCTCACTATATTAGCGTAATTTTTTATATTTTTTATTTTGTAATTGTTTTATTATTTATTAAATTAATTATACCTTACCAGGTCTATTTCCACAACTCTAACCTTCTTTTCCACGCCCCTCATACCCGCGATTGCTTGTTTTAGCTCTTTCCTCGGGTATACAGCAGCACTGCTCCTCTCCTCATACCCGCGATTGCTTGTTTTCTTTCTTCTCACGGGTATACAGTAACTCTTCCACGTACACTATACCCATAACGAAAACATGAACATAAAAAAGCGGTTTCCCACACCGAAAACCGCTTTTTCTTCATATTTTCAATGACTACATCCATCTTATCACGCATATACAACACCATATAATACAATATAATACAATATAATAACATGAACAGATATAGCTAACTAATCCTATGAAAAATACTCAACACCTGACTCAAATATCTTCTGATCCTGATCACCGTAGATGTTAACAGCAACTGCTGTACCTCTACGCTCTGAGTGAGCCATCTTACCAAGCACTCTACCGTCTGGGCTTGTGATACCCTCGATAGCATAGTAAGAACCATTTACATTGAAGTACTCGTCCATAGTTGGGTTACCATTCATATCAACATACTGAGTTGCAACCTGACCATTTGCAAAGAGCTTCTCAATCCACTCCTTACTTGCAACAAATCTACCCTCACCATGTGATATAGGTACAGTATATACTCCACCAAGAGTAGCCTTCTTAAGCCATGGGCTCTTGTTAGTTACAACCTTAGTATAAACCATCTTTGACTGGTGACGACCGATGCTGTTCATGGCAAGAGTTGGTGAATCGTCAGTCTGTGGAATAATCTCACCATAAGGCACAAGTCCAAGCTTGATAAGTGCCTGGAAACCATTACAGATACCAAGGGCAAGACCATCTCTCTCGTTAAGGAGCTTCATAACCTCCTCAGAAATCTTCGCGTTTCTAAATGCTGTAGCGATGAACTTACCTGAACCGTCTGGCTCATCACCTGCACTAAATCCACCTGGGAACATAATAATCTGGCTCTGACTAATTGCCTTTGTAAACGCATCTACAGAATCTCTAATATCCTGTGGATTTTGGTTCTTAAACACTATAGTCTCAACCTCTGCACCAGCATTCTCAAAGGCTCTAAGTGAATCGTACTCACAGTTTGTACCTGGGAATACAGGAATAAATACCTTTGGCTTAGCAATTTTATTCTTAGCTATAAGGATGCTTCCACCATCATAGATAGGTGACTTAACAATACCATCCTCAATCTTAAGCTCATCATTAATCTTATCGTTCTGCTCAACACCTGACTCTGTAGGGAATACCTTCTCAAGTGTGTTAGTCCATGCAGCAATTGCCTCATCCATAGTAATTGTAGCATCACCATAAGTAAATGTACCACTAGCCTTAACACCACCGATTACAGTTGCTGGAACATTAAGCTTATTCTCATTCTCAGGCTTAACCTCGATAATAATTGAACCGTAATCCTTAGCAACAAGTGCATCCTTAGATACACTGTCAAGTATATGAACACCAAGCTTATTACCAAATGCCATCTTACTTACTGCCTCAATAATACCACCAAAGCCTACTGCATAAGCTGACTCAACCTTACCTGCCTCAATATCCTTAAGAAGAGCTGCGTAAGTCTCAAGTACATTAGCGTAATCAGGCTTATCAAACTCATCCTTCTTAATATCAACCTTTAAGAGTACATTTCCAGCCTCTTTAAGCTCTGTTGTAACTACATTCTTGTAATCTGCTACATCTACAGCAAATGAACAAAGTGTAGGTGGAACATCAATATCATTAAATGAGCCTGACATTGAATCTTTACCACCGATAGATGGAAGACCAAGTCCCATCTGAGCATCAAATGCACCAAGAAGTGCTGCAAGTGGCTTACCCCATCTATAAGGGTCATTACCAAGTCTCTCAAAATACTCCTGGAATGTAAGTCTAATCTTAGATACATCTCCACCAGAAGCAGCAATCTTAGCTACTGAGTGAAGAACTGCATATATTGAACCATGATATGGACTCCAGGTTGAAAGATATGGATCTAAACCGTAGCTCATCATAGTTACTGTATTTGTCTTACCACGAAGCACTGGAAGCTTAGCAATCATTGTCTGTGTAGGTGAAAGCTGATACTTACCACCATAAGGCATTGTTACTGTTCCTGCTCCGATAGATGAGTCAAACATCTCTACAAGACCCTTCTGTGAACATACATTAAGATCCGCAAGAGTATTCAACCAAGTTTCCTTAACATTCTTAACCTCTGCCTTATCAGCAAAGTAGTTATCATCCTTTGAAGGCATAGCAACCTTAACCGCTGTCTCCTGATGAGCACCATTTGTATCAAGGAACGCTCTTGAAAGGTTAACAATATCCTTTCCCCTCCAGCTAAGTACAAGACGTGGCTCCTCAGTTACTGTTGCAACTGCAACAGCCTCTAAGTTCTCCTGGTTAGCATACTTCATCATAGCATCTACATCCTTAGGATCGATAACTATAGCCATTCTCTCCTGAGACTCTGATATAGCAAGCTCTGTACCATCAAGACCTGCATACTTCTTAGGCACCTTATCAAGGTCAACCTTAAGACCAGCTGCAAGCTCACCGATAGCAACCGATACACCACCTGCTCCGAAGTCATTACATTTCTTAATAAGAGAAGCAACCTCTTCTCTTCTGAATAATCTCTGAATCTTTCTCTCTGTAGGTGCATTACCCTTCTGAACCTCAGCGCCACAAGTCTCAATTGAGCTTTCTGTATGTGCCTTAGATGAACCTGTTGCACCACCACAGCCATCACGACCTGTACGGCCACCAAGTAAGATAATGATATCACCTGGATCAGAGTTAAGTCTCTTAACTGCACGTCTTGGAGCAGCACCCATAACAGCACCAATCTCCATACGCTTAGCCACATAGTTTGGATGGTAAATCTCATTTACATGACCTGTTGCAAGACCAATCTGGTTACCATATGAACTATATCCGGCAGCAGCAACCTTAACAATCTTTCTCTGTGGAAGCTTACCCTTCATAGTATCCTTAAGTGATACTGTTGGGTCAGCTGCACCTGTTACACGCATAGCCTGATATACATATGAACGACCTGAAAGCGGATCTCTTATAGCTCCACCGAGACAGGTAGCTGCACCACCAAATGGCTCTATCTCTGTTGGGTGGTTGTGAGTCTCATTCTTGAAGCTTACTAACCACTCCTCTGTTACTCCATCAATCTCTACCGGAACAACTATAGAACATGCATTAATCTCGTCTGAAACCTCCATGTCCTCAAGCTTTCCAGCCTTTCTTAATGCCTTCATAGCCATAAGAGCTATATCCATAAGGCAAACAAACTTGTCGTCTCTTCCTGCATTAATATCTGCTGCAGTTTCAACATATCTATCATAGGTAGAAGAAATCATATCATTGTAGTAGCCCTCATCAAAGCTAACATCTGTAAGCTCTGTAGAGAAGGTAGTATGACGACAGTGATCTGACCAATATGTGTCAAGAACTCTTATCTCTGTCATAGATGGATCTCTATTCTCCTCATTATTGAAGTAATTCTGAATATGAAGGAAATCCTTAAATGTCATGGCAAGACCAAGTGAGTCATATAACTCCTTTAACTTATCCTCTGCCATATCCTTAAATCCATCAAATATAATTACATCAGCAGGCTCGTCAAATACAGTTACAAGTGTATCCGGCTTAACCTCATCTGCGACTCTTGAGTCTACAGGGTTAACAACATATTCCTTAATAGCCTCAAGCTGTTCTGGAGTAATATCTCCATCTATAACATAGGTTGTAGCAGTCTTAATAAGAGGATTTTCATTCTCATTAAGAAGCTTAACACACTGCTCTGCTGAGTCTGCTCTCTGATCAAACTGTCCTGGAAGATACTCCATAGAGAAATATACCTGACCTGCTTCTACAGGAAATGTTTCCTCATATACCACATCAATAGGTGGCTCAGAGAAAACTGTTACCTTAGCCTTCTCATATGTCTCATCTGACACACCTTCCATGTCGTAGCGAACAAGCTCTCTTACTGCATTCGCCTTAATGCCTAAATAATCCTTAATCTGTGCTTTAAGCTCAGTGGCTCTTACGGCATAATCGCTTTTCTTTTCAACGTAGATTCTTCTAACCTTGCTCATGTTTATCCTCCTTAGCAATCATAATTGATCGCATATTATAATCGTAAATAATAAGGTATACACATACCTACATACGCTATTTAATAATACATAAAAAATCTTAATTAAGCAATACCGAATAATCAAAATATAAAAAAATAAGTCACCATATAAGATTACTCTTATGGTGACTTATTAAAAACTATAATACGCTTATCAAATGCTATGCTTCTAAAACGTTCTTAATAACCTTCTTGATTTCATCAGCATCAAATGGCTTAGCAATAAACTCTGCTGCTCCACTCTGAACTGCCTCAAGCATATTGTGCTGCTGACCTGCTGCTGATACCATAATAACCTTTGCCTCAGGGAATTCAGCTTTAATCTTCTTAAGAGACTCAACACCAGTCATAATTGGCATTGTAATGTCCATGGTTACAAGGTCAGGTTTAAGTTCTACATACTTATCATAGCCTTCCTGACCATTAACAGCCTCACCTACGATAGTATATCCCTCTCCCTCCAAGAGACCCTTTAAAATTCTTCTTGATGTTCTTGAATCATCTACAATTAAAATATTAGCCATAACTACTAAAATCCTCCCAATTAGTTAATGTTCCACTTTGTCTCCATACAGATTACAATGTCTGCTCTTTGCTCCTTAATAAAGCAAGGAAGCATATACATCATACCCTCTGTACTAATAGTTGTGTCATCTACATACATATTCGGTGGAAGCATATCAATCTTCACATCCTCCTGGCTAAGCTTAGAGCCAAATAAACCATTACTTACATTAATAAATTCGCAAACTGCATCAAGGCAATCCTCATCGATAGCTGCAAATTCTTCCTTACCATAGGTTTCACCTATAATCTTATTACCCTGACCACAGATACCTATGAACAATTCATAATCCCCTGTAAAGCACTGACTTGCAATGTACTTAGTTGTGTATGTATTTATGCGTTCTATCTTCTCAAAACGCACTTTATTATCTATAAATCTTACAACGTTTCTAGCCATAAGAGCTATATAATCTCTTACAATAGGTGGTACAGATGCATCCTTTATAAATACTGGAATAATCTTATCTATATCGGAGCTCTTAAGAGCATCTATCTCTAGGGCAGTAAGTCTCTCTGACTTCTTATACTGATTGAGATACTTCTGAATCTCTTCTAACGACAGAAGATTTCTCTCTACTAAGGCCTGAACAAATAACAGATATGAATCCCCCTGCTTTTTGAGAAGCGCAACAACCTGTTCCTCTGTAAGGTATCCCTTATCTATTGCAATGTCACCAAACCTTGCATCCTTCATAGCCTGAAGCTGATTAACCTCATCCGCCTGAGCCTCTGTCATAAAACCTTCACTAACAGCAAGTAATCCCATCTTTACTCTTGCAGTTCTACTCTGCTCTATAATGTCTGTATACTGCTCTGTTGTAAGTACTCCAACATCCTGCAAATATTTACCAAAATAAACACCAAACATAAATGTACCTCCTTGTAACTCACGATTTACATAATTATACTCAATATTCGACAAAAAATCAATATTATATTAGTAGATATGAATATAATTTGTTCAGTTTTAAAGCTTTTTTGTGGCATTTTAACCGATTTTAGAATTGAATTGTGATTCGTTATACTATATAATATTATATGCGCCTTGAATATGATAATTTTTACATTATTTTGCTGATTTTATGCATTGATAACATTCACAAAACAACGGCATATTTTTATAATAAATTCGTACACACTAATTCAACGCGTTAAATCATACTAACGGAGAAAATATATTATGTCTATAAAAAAATCCTTACGTTTATCAATAATACTTTTGGCATCACTGCCTTTGGTTTTTCTTACATTGCTAATGTATTCCTCAACCAGAAGCAAATATTTGGATTTAGCAAAACAGTCAGCTGAAGGTGTTGCTACATCATACGCCGATGGCTTCTATGCTCAGCTAGAGGTACAAGTAGCCGAAGCAGAAGGTCTTGCAAGAACACTTGCAATACAAAATCTTCTCTTAGAGAGTAAGAACGGCATATCCTTGGGTTCATCATCATATTATTATGATATGGTTATGCAAACCCTTAACGAAGCAGTATTTAACTTTGAGGGAAACATCACATACTATCTATATGACATTCATGGATATTTTATAGCAACAACTAGTACTGACATATCTACTATGGTAGACTGGCAGGAATATATGAACATTTCCGTTGATCAAATTAAAGATACTCAAATTATGAGCGCATCTAATATAAATAAAAACTCACGCAGTATTGAGGTATTGACTCCTGTTATAGTTAAAGATCAAATTATAGGATTAATAAGAGCCAATATATCTTCAGAATATTTTGGTTCCTTCTTACCTGATTCAGGTGATGCGTTTATACTAAAAGGGGATGGTACCTGCCTCTTTAACTCTTCTGGTTTTTCAGGTGATGATAAATTGACTCAAAAAGCCAATGATATAATAAAGGACGATGCCGAAAGCGGTTTTATATCAAAGGGTTCATCATTTAACAAGATATATGGATACAGCAAAATTGGCCACGAGCATAATTG
>JAGALE010000378.1 GCA_017625335.1 Lachnospiraceae bacterium | reverse complement strand
CTGTCACCGATATGACAATATAATCCTTTTTTACCTTCTTTACAGTAAGGATACCAAAACTGCTATCGCTTATCACGTCACCTTTTTTAATATCACTGCAAACCGTTTTCTCTTCACCTGAGCCCTGGTCATTCCATTTATTTTCTGTTATGGTGACTGATCCACCATCCCTGGAATCACTAAATTTATTACACCCAATCAATGCGAATGTTAAGATTGAACTTAACACTACTAATACTATTCTTTTCATATGCCATTCCTTTCTAACTCTTTTTAAATTAATCTTACACAATGTCACATATTAAATATACGAATTTAAAATAATAATTTATGGCATCCCATTACAAATTGCAAAAATCAGGCACAATCATATAAATCGTACCTGATTTCATATTATTTTCTACCCCTCTATCTCCACTATTCTCTTACTAGTCCTATAAGTAGCAAGCATATATCCACCATAAAGCACTGCCATAAGAGCTGCAGTTACGCAGATTCCCCAGAACGGACTTCCACTAAGGAAGGCTGACATGGCAAACTCAGCGAACTTCATACCGAATATGGAATGGATTATAGCTACCACAAGAGGAAGTGTAAAGTATACCGCTATCTGAGCAAATAATGCTTTTCTAAGCATCCTATGGTCGCTACCAATCTTCTTAAGAATCTCATATCTTCCTGTTGAATCTATGGACTCAGAAAGCGCCTTAAGTGCAAGTAACGCTGCACTGGCAATTAGGAATACAATACCCATGTATATAACTATAAATGTAGATAAAAGTGTAAGTCCATTGCTTGACTCAACAATAGTTACCTTCGTTCCTATAGTCATAGGTGGCAGATAATTTAAGTCATCATAATTCATCTCCCAGTACTTTCCTGTTACATCAAGAAGTCTTTGCTCAATTTCCTTCTTTTCCTTCTTACCTTCTACATTAAAGTTTCCTGCCATAAGATATCCTGAAATCTTACCGTCACCTTCAAGGCTTGCTGCCACCTCATCAGGAACAACAACTACACCTGTATTTGTAGAACCACCTGACATAACGATGAATCCATTTTTACATTCCTTAGCTCCAGGCTTTAAGATGTATCCGCCACAGTCTATAGTCTGACCTGCTGCCATAGCATCATCTCTAAACTGCTTAAAGCTCTCAAAATCACAAACTATCTCATACTCATCTGCACCAAGCTCTATCTCCCTAGCCCCATACAAGGCTGCCAATCTATTATAATCTGACACTGCAATAATATTTTCCTTAGTTTCCCATCTTACTGCTGGAAATTGCTCACTAGCCACATCTTTTATATCCCCCAGGCTACTTCCCCAGGTCATATTCTCAACCTGATATATAGAAAGCTCCACCATATCATCAGCAGCCCACTGGTTAGCAGGCATACCCTCTTCCTCAACTAACTGACTAACAGGCTTTGTACCTGTCATCATCATACTATAGTCAACAGGTGTACTGTCCTCCACAACAGTCTGCAAATCATGAGCGATGGAAAAGCCTGATGCAAAGGTACATATAGTTACAAAAAGCATAAGGCAGATAATTGCCATAGTAATGGCTGATGAATTAATACTGTTACAAAACTGTCTTATAACAAATGAATTCAAGTTCTTATTATAAAGCTTCTTACAGCCTCTAAGTGCTGATAACAAGAAGCCTGACATGGACCAGAAAATCAATACTGTAGATACCACACCTACTAATATATGTCTAATTATCTCAGACTGGTTCAAATCCCTTGTACAAAAGCCCACTCTGTAATACGCATATCCCAAAGCTACCACAGACACAAGGAATATAATAGTTGAAATCACCGGGTTCTTCAGCATCTGCTTCTCAGTTTTCTTACCTGCTGAAAGAAGGTCTATAAGCTTATACTTTGATATTGATACTCCGTGGAATACTATAACTACTAAGTAAATCACTGCAAAGTTAATTGCCGTCTTAAGCAAAGCTCCTCCTGACACTGTAAATGCATAGGCACTCATATCAATCTCAAAGAATTTACCCACTATTATTGAAACAAACTGAGATGCGAATATTCCTATTCCAAGTCCAACCACAAGAGATGCAACACCAACTAAGAATGTCTCACTTACAAGAATCTTAGACACCTGCTTTTTATCCATACCAAGGAGCATATATACTCCAAACTCCTTCTTTCTTCTCTTAATAAGAAAGTTGTTAGCATATATAATAAGGAATCCAAGGACAAATGCCACGCCTATAGAAACTCCATCTAAAAGTATTAGCATAAGCTCTATAATGTCATAGCCTGAACCGGTAATACCTTTTACTACGCTTTGATCCCCCACTGAGTTAAACACATAGAAGATTGCCACACCGATTATGAGTGTAATAAAATACACCACATAATCTCTCATACTTTTCTTAATATTGGCCAAAGCCATCTTAAATGAGCTCATCCATCTCACCTCCTAAGAGTGTTACAACCTGGATGATTCTGTCAAAGAAATCCTTCTTAGACTCCCCCGACTCACGCTTTAGCTCTGTGAAAATTTTTCCATCCTTTATAAATATAATTCTAGACGCGTAGCTTGCTGTAAATGCATCATGTGTAACCATAAGTATTGTTGCCTCAAGCTCCTTATTCAAGGTCTTAAAGCTGTCAAGAAGCATTCTAGAAGCCTTAGAATCAAGTGCCCCTGTTGGCTCATCAGCAAGTATCAGCTTAGGGTTGGTTACAACAGCCCTGGCACAGGCAACTCTCTGCTTTTGTCCGCCAGACATCTGATAAGGGTACTTCTTTAAAACCTCAGTTATACCCAGCTTAGTTGCCACTTCCTTAACTCTTTTGTCAATCTCAGAAACACCAACCTTCTGAATTGAAAGAGCAAGTGCAATGTTTTCATAAGCTGTCATAGTGTCAAGAAGATTAAAATCCTGGAATACAAAGCCAAGCTCATCTCTTCTAAACTTATTCAAAGCAGTCTTCTTAAGTGTTGTAATGTCATTGCCATTAACAAGGATACTTCCCCCTGTAACCTTATCAATAGTTGAAATGCAGTTAAGAAGTGTAGTCTTACCACTTCCGCTGGCACCCATAATTCCCACAAACTCTCCCTTTTCCACTGAAAAGCTTATGTCGTCAAGGGCCTTAGTAAGACTTCCCTTATTACCGTAATATTTTTCTACATTTGTTACCTGTAAAACTGTACTCATGTTTCTCCTCCATAATAAACACATAAATATAAGTCACATATAGGCTGTTGCCTACCCTGTATGCTTATATTATTACAAATCCCCTCATGTATCCATTTCCTAAACTTACAATAACCTTACGATTTCGTAAGGTTATTACTTTATCACATTTATACGACGAAAATGTCATTCTATTATCTCATACATTTCTTATGGTTCAATTATCTATTGGAGGCTACTTTGATTATTCATCCACCATCTGCACCATATCAGAAATTGGAAATACTATGGTCACTGTGGTTCCCTGTCCCTCCTGCGACTCAATTTTAATGTTATGCTCCAATCTGTCGCAAAGCTTTTTACACAGATAAAGACCTATTCCTGTGGAGTTTTTGCCCACTCTACCATTACTTCCGGTAAAGCCCTTATCAAACACTCTTCCTACCTCTGATGACTTAATACCACAACCATTATCCTTTATATGCAGTAGTACTGCATTGTCCTTCTTCTCGCTATAAATCTCTAGACGAAGCTTACCCTCTTCGTCGTACTTGATGCTGTTATCAATTAACTGTCCTAGGATAAATTCCAACCATTTGCTATCACTGTATATACTCTGCTCTAAATCATGAAGGTCAATGCCAGCCTTCATATTTCTAAGGGCTTTCTTCCGCTTAAGAATAGCCTCCTGTACTATCTTCTCTAGGTTGACCTCATTAATCAGATAATCCTTCTCCACATCATTGCTTCTAGCGTAGAAAAGTGCCTGCTCCACATACCCCTCTAAGCGACCTAGCTCCTCCTCAAGCCCTAAGTCCTGTTCCTTATGATTTGCCAAAATCATCTTCATGGTAGCTATAGGAAGCTTAATCTCGTGAACCCAGCTTTCTATGTACTCCTTGTACTCCTTAGAGCTTCTTCTATGCTTAGAAACTCTCTCATTCATACTGACCTCCATGTCATAGAGAATTTCCTTAAATCGCTTTTCCTCCTGAACCTCCCCCTGTTCTAAAAGCTCACATAGAAGATATTTCTTATCCAAGTCCTTCATTAAATTATCTATATGCCCAAAATATTTTGCCCACCTTTTGTAATCCACATAGGTTCCAATAAAAAATGCAAATGCACAGGCTGCTGCCACATAAACCATAAGCCAGCCACTGCCCTTTATGGTAAGCAAAAATATCTCTATAGAGCATAACAAGTAGGCAAATATAGCCACCCACATTTTATGCTCCCTTATATACTGTCCGTATCTCATATAAGCTGGTACCCCATTCCTCGCTTGGTTGCAATTGCTCCCACTATTCCTATATCCTCAAGCTTACCCTTAAGCCTAGTCATATTCACTGTGAGCGTGTTATCATCCACAAACATACACTCATCCCAGAGAGCATTGATAATATCATCTCTTGATACTATTTCTCCCTGGCGCTTACTTAGTACTCGAAGTATCTGTATCTCATTCTTAGAAAGGTCTGCCACCATATCACCATTTGTTATTCGTCCCTTTAAAACCTCGAATGTAAAGCTTTGATTTACCTCACTGCCATCAGCATCAGTTACGGTTTGATTAATCCTTAGCTCGTCAGAGGATGCCTGCTCCTTATAGGTTCTTCTAAGTACTGATTCCATATGAGCTATAAGTATCTGTGGATTAAATGGCTTGGCCACAAAATCGTCTGCTCCGTTATTTATAGCCATTAGCTCTGTCAGCTCATCATTCTTGCTGGTTATCATAATAACCGGTACCTCTGAGGTTGCTCTAAACTGCTTACAGATATGAAGACCATCTACTCCCGGAAGTCCTATATCAAGAAGCAACAGATGAAGATTCTCGTCCAGCAAAAGCTTAATCAGTTCATCCGCTCTCATGCCCTCATATTCACTTGGGCCAATCAGTCTTGCATCATATCCATTTGATGTAAGGAAATATGTAAGCTCTCTTCCTAAAGCTTCATCATCCTCTAATATTCCTATTTTTCTCATGGTATCCCCCTGGAATTCAATGTGTAAAATATTAACTAATTATAGCAATATGCCATATTTGTTGCAAGGGAAACAAATATATTCACCATTCCCCTGGTTGTTTCATGTTTCAAAAAAATATTTACAAACCTATGTATTGTGATATACTAAATTAAACTACACTATATCATATAGTATTATAGTTTGGGGGAGGACAAAAGAATATGGAATTAAAAAAGGACGAAACACCAAAAAAGGAAATTAGTGAGTTTAGCGAGAGACCTAGCGTTAATGATGCTTTATTTGGAAACACTAATATGGACACACCATATCAAATCCAATCAGGAAGCTACAGCTCATCAAGCTCATCTTCTAAAAAAAGTGGAGGCTCCAATATAGTAAAAATTGCCATAATAGCGCTTATTGCTGTATTTGTTATAGGTGGGGTTTTAAGCCATCAAAAAAAGGTAAAGGCACGTAACGGTAACTACGTACTAGTGGAAGCATCTAATTATGGACTTACATACTCTGTTGAAGAGCTGGAGAAGATGTCTGGCATGAATATATTTGCAAGTCTAACCATAGATGGTAGTGAATGTAGAGTAATCATAGACTACACCTATATCAAAACTGAGGGTGTAGGTAAGATTAAATTCAAGGGTAATGAGCTTACCATAACAGATTGTTCAGAAGAGCTTTCAGGAATATATAATCCTGACAATCAGACTATAGTCCTTGATGCTAACGGTGTTGAGATGACCTTTGAAAAGATTGATTAGCATATAATAATAAAAGCTTTCGGATTACTGTGTCCGAAAGCTTTTATTATTTTAATTATGCATTTGTTATTCATTATTTTTACTGTTTTTCAATCTTTTTCTATTATATTTTTCTGTTATGAATTTTTATTATAATACTGCTGATTCATCTGATTATTCGCATTAATATATCCATAATTATATTGATTCACAGGATAATTATTTACCAGATAGATATTTGCACCTACATAAGCATTACCTGATATAGTCTTGTAGCTAGCATTCACCTTTTTGATTGTCATAATAAGTATAATTGCACTTATCACTATAGGGATTAAGTGAAGCCATACATTTAGTCCTGCCAGTAGCAAATTAATATAAAAGCATCCCATAAAGCCAACATATATTCCGATCATAACAAAGCTTGCTATGACAAATCCCATAAACCTTTTTGTTTTGTCCATAGAGTTTCTATATAACAAAAATCCTATCAGGCTAGGAATAATAGATATGACAGACCAAATCAAAGCATAATATATCAGTCCAACAAAAACTGCCATTCCATACACAGCAAAAATTGCAACCAAACCAATATCACTATCAAAATTATATACAGCAAAGAAAATCATCTGCCACACAACTAATATTCCCAAGTTAGCAAGAACAAGCTTCACCACATCCTTAAATGTGTTTTTTATAAAAGTATTCATGTTTACCCCCTGAATCTGACTTATTGTATATTAAAGATACGAAAT
The DNA here is from genome assembly GCA_017625335.1 of Lachnospiraceae bacterium. Lineage (GTDB taxonomy): Bacteria > Bacillota > Clostridia > Lachnospirales > Lachnospiraceae > Coprococcus_C. Next base: position 19,399 of record JAGALE010000378.1, on the reverse strand, counting down.
CTATGGCCTTTTTTATGGATTTTAATTTTATTATGATAGATTTATTATGGAGATTTATTATTTTAAGCATTTTATAAGCTTATATCGCTCCTAATAATGTACACTGTTACCTTTCTCGTTTTCATCTACTATATTAGTGTCCCCTGCCTACTTCCCCATCTTCTTACGTATCTCTTGCATCCTCTCATAATATTCCGGATGCTGCAACCTTAAATGCTCCTCTATCTCATGTCTGTGACGTTTGAGAAGCTCCAATGCCTCTGGACTTAAGTTACTAATCTTAGACTCAATAACCTTTCTTCTTTGCTCGACACGTTCTTCAATCTCCGCCACATCTAAAGCTCCCTGAGCCTCAAGCTCTGTAAGATGGAATTCCAAACGCTCAAGCAGCTCATCCTCATCAAAGAGACCCATTCGTCCCCAAGGAACATGCTGCTCTGCCTCCAAGATTTTATTCATACTGTGATCCTTAGTATGAATCAACTCATCTGCCATCTGAGTAGCAAGACGTTCCATTCTTTCCTCGGCACTGTCACCGAAGGCCCATTCAAACTCAGCTAATCTTTCATTAGCCTCAATGTATTCATAGGGTTCATCCTCCCCATGTCCAACCAAAGGATATGGTTTTTCAACTCCGGCAGCACGAAGCGCCAGGGAAATAGTCCTTCTCACTGCACCCTCTTCAATAAGTCTTTCTGCCCCATATGCACGAAGCTGATCATTTACAGAATCCACATGCTCTGCCATATAAAAGCTAATTCCCTTAGCCTTTAGATTATCATGCAATATAACCAGTCGTTCCGCAGCTGTCATATCAATATTACCTATACCTCTGGCATCTACAATCACCTGTTTTGTATTCTCCTCTATGGCAGCTTCTATATCCTTTTGAAATGCATCCCAATTGGCAAAGAACAGATTTCCACTGAATCTATATATTACCGTGTTCTGTATAGGCTTAGCACTTTTATTACGCTTAAGTGTATAGAAATCCTCATGTCCTGGAATTATTCCAAGATATGATTTTGGTGGTACTACAGCTCTTACAATTACTGCCACAAAGGAAAGCATAACACCAACTATTACACCGTACACGGTTCCAAGCAAAAGCACCCCTAGGCATGCAACTGCAAAAATAACAAACTCTCTCTTATCCTGCTTCCAGGTTTTCCTCGCCACATCCACTTCTATTATTCCAATTAATGCACATATAACAATTCCTGTAAGCACCGGAACCGGTAGATATGACAATAAACTTGTTCCAAAAAGCAGTACCAATACCATAACAACAGCCGCAGTTATGGACATGACCTGAGATTTTCCACCATATTGGTCACCAATTCCTGTTCGCGAAACACTACCATTAATCGGACAACAGCCCACCAAGCTACCAGCTACATTTCCCACTGCATAGGCAAGCACTTCCCGGTTATTATTAATCTTATAATTATATTTCATGGCATAATTACTAGCAGTAAGCAAGGTCTGCGCCACTATGACAAGCGCTATGGAAAGGGACAGCATCACAATATCCGTAGCATAATCCCCAAGCATTTTAATACTTGGAATATGTAATGAAGGAAGTCCTGCCTCAACTGTAGGAAGAAGCGCTACCCCCTGTTCTTCTAAATCTCCAAATATACCTAAACATGCGCCTATAACAAGCATCACTACTGACATAGGGAATTTAGGTGCTATCTTCTTTGATACCAAAATAATAATAACAGTCCCTACACCAAGCAAGGCTGATATACCATTAAACTTTTCAAGCTGCTCCAATATATTAATAACAAGAGCCACTAATTCTCCTGTTCCCGCACTGCCTCCAAACAGCTTAGGAAGCTGCATCAAAATAATAGTACATCCGATACCTGATATAAATCCACCCATTACAGGCTTTGATATAAAATTAACAATCCTGCCTGCCTTAATGAAGTAAAATATCAAAAGCCATATAGCGGTTACTATGGTTATAACCGGCACTATCTCCATAGCTTCTGCACTTCCGGCAACTATTCCAAATCCTGCTAACGCACCACCAACCAAGGCTGCAGGCGTGGCGTCCACACCAATAATAACCTGCGGAGAGGATGCTAAAAAACCGTATAGTAATATTGGAAAAATAGAACCATACAACCCATACACTGCAGGTAAACCTGCAACCTGAGCATACCCCATAGAAATAGGAATGGATACCAATGCTACTATGATACCTGCGATTATGTCCTTTATTAAATTGTCTTTTTGTAAAGGAAACTTCATTAATACCTCTTAATTCTTTTCTTCATGTCATAAATATTTATCATTTACATTATTTACAACATTGATTCTACTGTATTTCAGACTGTAATGAATGTATTACTTCTAAGGCGAAACCTCAATTATCACTAGTTCCGGTCTGTTAAATATTCTTGGAACCTTCACACCCTGCCTGTCTAAACCGCGACTGACTACTAATGTTCCACCATCATAATCATATACTCCACCTGCATATTTCGGGAACAAGCCCTGATTAGGAGCATATAATCCATTTAATATTCCTGGAATTCTCCACTGTCCACCATGAGCATGACCACTTAATACAAGATCAAAACCATATTGGCTATAGAGCTCATAATATTCCGGTCTATGAGACAAAAGTATGGTGTAGTACTCTCTGTTTGCTTTTTCATCTATCCGTTTAACCTGTGTCTCTAAGGTTTCCCCTCCATCTAAGTACACGTAGTTTTCCGGATCATCTACACCACAAATATTTACCAGCTGACCATTAATATCAATTGTATCCACATCACCTTGTAAAACAGTAATATCGTAGGATTTGACAATGTCAATTATATTATCTACGTCCTTACTCCAATATTCATGATTACCTGTCACATAATAACATTTGTATTTCTTGGACAATATAGCTATGGTCTCCTCTGATTCCTCATAATCAATAATATCATCAAAAATATCACCGCTCAAGAGAACCACATCCGGATTTTCCTTATCTATGGCCTTAATAAGGGAACTTTGTTCCTTACCATAACTATTCCCATGTAAATCTGTGATTAAAGCAATTTTAAAGTCATTTTCAACCTTAGGACTAGTAAATGTATATCTAACCGTTTTTAAACGAAAATCACAGGCAATAAGGATAACCAGTACTAACAATACCAACACGAGCACTCTCTTTTTTCTTTTTTTAGTCTTGCTTGCTTCTTTTTGCCGTTCTACAGATTTATTATTAATTTCATTTTCATAAATTTCACTTTCAAGTATTTCTTTTTCAGGCACTTCTTTTTCAAAAGATTTTTCTTTATGATTCATATTTATTCCTTATTTCTATTAACAATATTTATCTAAACTATTATATTATACCATAGTAACACCATCAATTATAAGTCTCAATTACTTCACAAAAAATTCTCATTTTTTCGACAAAAAAATATTTTCCAGTTACCAAATATTATGATATAATTTTTTTGTGATTTTTCAACAAATTCTTTACCAAATCTTTACCGGAGGTTATTACATGCATTCACCAATAGAAATCGCAAAAAATTACGTAGATATCGGAATACATAAAACCATGATGTCGGCATTTAAGATGTTACTTCTAGGCTTCTTTGCTGGCTTATTTATATCCTTTGCTGGTATAGCTGCCACCACAGCTACAGCTACAATGGAAACTGCTTCTGCAGGTAGACTTATTGCCGCAATAGTGTTCCCTGCAGGTATGGCTATGGTTCTCATTGCTGGTAGTGAGCTTTTCACTGGAAATAATTTGATTATCATATCAGTACTCGAGAAAAAGGTTACTGTAACTAAAATGCTTAAGAACTGGTTTTTCGTGTACATAGGAAATTTTTTAGGAGCTATGTTCGTAGCTGCAATGGTTACCTACGGACACGTTCCTGACTTATTTGGCGGTAAGCTTGCCGAGGCAGTAATCAACTCCGGAGTTATTAGAACTAGTATGAATTTTAGTGATAGCTTAATAAAAGGTATCCTTTGTAATATACTTGTATGTATCGCAGTTTGGATGGCTTTTGCATCAAAAGACGTATCAGGTAAGCTTCTTATCAGCTTCTGGCCGGTTATGCTCTTTGTACTTTGTGGGTTTGAGCACTGCATAGCTGATATGTATTACTGTATGGCAGCATTATTTACCTCAGCCGAGTACGGAATCTCCGCTGATACACTTACCTGGGGGAATTTTATCACACACAATCTAATTCCTGTTACACTCGGAAATCTTATAGGTGGTGTTGGAGTCGGAACCGGATATTGGCTAGCATATCTTGCTAAAACCCCATTTGTACATACAGACCACGAACAAGAAGACATTGATATCGCCGAGGAGTACTAGCCTTAGCAACGAGCTATGCACATAAAAGAAAACACGCGTACACAAGTTTACTTGTATGTATGCGTGTTTTCTTTTATGTATACAGCGACTGCGGCGGTCCAACCATGCAAAGCATGGTTAGACTAGCATAGTTCGTTGCTTATTCCCATGCTTTGCATGGTTGGACTAGGCATAGCTCGTTGTTAAGGCTAGCATGGTTGGACTAGGCATAGCTCGTTGCTTATTCCAATGCTTTGCATGGTTGGACTAGCATAGCTCGTTGCTCTCTAATACCGATATTTTCTTCTCTTTGTTATCAAAAATCCTACTGTAACCATTAAAGCTAACATTTCTGCCATAATTACCGCATACCATATTCCATCTAACTTAAAGAATAATGGCAACACCAAAACTGCCACAACCTGAAACAGCAATGTCCTAAGGAAAGATATAATCGCGGACACTACTCCATCATTTAAGGCTGTAAAAAAAGCAGAACCATATATATTAAATCCTGCAATAAGAAATGAAAGTGTGTATATGTAAAATCCTCTCTTTGTCATCTCCAAAAGCTCATTATCATATCCCACAAATATATGCGACAAGGGACTAGCTAACGCAAAACCAAGTATGGTCATCAGAATTCCCGATACTAGTATTATCATCATACTTTTCTTAAATAAGCTCTTTAGCTCATCTGTATTACCTGCACCGTAATTAAAGCTTACAATAGGAGCACTACCAACAGAATATCCAATAAATGCCGCCACAAATATAAAGTTTACATACATTATTACTCCATATGCAGCAACTCCATTTTCCCCTGCAAGCTTTAAAAGCTGAAAATTGTATAGCATGCTTACGAGGGACATAGATATATTAGTCATCATTTCTGAACTACCATTTACGCAGGTTTTTATAAAAGCTCTGCTATCAAAGCTACATTTTCCTAGCTTCAGCACACTCTTTTGGGAGAAAATAAAGTACATAAGAGGTATAATTCCGCCGACAATCTGACTAATCGCTGTAGCCCAGGCTGCACCTACCAAGCCCTTATGGAATACCATTATAAGCAATGCATCAAATACAATATTTGTAATTCCTGCAGCTACTGTTATGAATAATCCTAGCTTAGGCTTCTCCGCTGCTACAAGAAAGCTTTGAAACTCATTTTGCAATAGAAAGAATGGCAGTGCAACAGAAAGCACTCTTCCGTACATTGCAGCATCATCCACCATATCCCCCTCAGCTCCTAAGAGGATTGCAATAGGTCTCATAAAGACAAATCCCAAAATAGCCAAGACTATACCTATTACCATAGACACATAAATTAGCATAGAGAATACCTCATTGGCCTTTTCCTTATCGCCCTCTCCCATTATCTTGCTAACCAGTGCACAACCTCCCGTTCCTATCATAAAGCCTACTGCACCAAGTATCATTGCCACCGGCCAAATTAGATTTATAGCTGCAAATGGTGTCTTACCAACAAAATTAGATACAAATATCCCATCTACAACTCCATATATTGATGTAAATATCATCATAATAACTGACGGTAAAGTAAATTTTATTAGCTTACCATATGTAAAATGATCTGAAAACTGTATAGTCATAATTCAACTCCCGTAGTATTATCCTTCAACCTCTATAACAGGTATATAGATTGTTTCATTATCATCTGAAAAAAACTCTATTATCGGTCTCCCCAGCCATGTTATAACTACAACCCCATCATCTACCAAATAAATATATCTTACAATTCCCGAACCATATATTGCATTAGGCCACCCAATTTTAGACATTAATTCATCATGTGTAATATCCATTGATATACCATAAAAATCCTCCAGTTCTAAATCACGGTTTATATACCTTACATTATACAAGAAAGTATTAGGGAATCTGTCAAATATCTCTTGTCTGATATTTATTTTCATAACAAAATATGATGCAAGAATACCCACTAAAAAAGCGATTAAACTAGCGGTAAACATTATTCTTCTTCTAATTGTATTCAATAAACTCACCACCATATATAAATTTCTTTCTCAGTGTCATTATAATACAAAACACATTAGTCTACCACAACAATATACAACGAGTCATGACGACACTTTGCAAGCATAGTTTGCTCAGCGTAACGCATAAAAAACCCCGCAGACCTAATCTGCGGGGTAATATTTAGCTAAAATTTACGCCTATACTAACTCAAGGATAACAACCATAGCGCCATCGCCACGTCTCTCGCCAACCTTAACGATTCTAGTGTATCCACCCTTACGTGATGCATACTTAGCACCGTACTCGTCGAATAACTTAGCAACTAAGTCAATCTTCTTAGTGTTAGCCTTCTTACCAGCTGCCTCAGTTGGAACCTCAACTACTGGATATAAAACCTTAAGCATCTGTCTTCTAGCATGAAGTCTTGAAGGCTGATCCTTCTTAACCTTCTTCTCAACTTCGTCGTACTGAGTAACCTTCTTACCATCTACAACTTCCTTGATTCTCTTGCCGTCTTTGTCCTTCTTAGCAACCTTAGCAGTTACAGTAACCTCATCGAAGTTATCCTTTTCCTTAACTGCAAGTGTGATAAGATGCTCAGCAATCTTACGTACTTCCTTAGCTCTTGCCTCAGTAGTCTCAATCTTTCCGTGGTAAAGTAACTGAGTTACCTGATTACGAAGTAATGCCTTTCTTGCGTCTGATTTCTTTCCAAGCTTTCTATACATAGCCATAATAATATTTCCTCCTTACCCTTTATGGGTCTTCACTGTGCCTACTATTATTCAGCGTGAGTGGTAATTGCTTATCTTACTCGTCTCCTGACTTAAGTGATAAGCCTAAATCCTTTAATTTGCCTAAAACTTCCTCAAGTGACTTACGACCAAGGTTACGAACCTTCATCATATCCTCAGAAGTCTTGTTAGTTAACTCTTCAACAGTATTAATACCTGCTCTCTTGAGACAGTTATGTGAACGAACTGAAAGCTCAAGCTCATCAATGTTCATCTCAAGAACCTTTTCCTTCTCATCATCAGCCTTCTCAGCCATAACCTCAACTGAATTAGCAATCTCTGATAAATCTATGAAAAGTGCTAAAAGCTCACTTAAAACCTTAGCCGCAAGGCTGACAGCCTCATCTGGAGCTAAAGTACCATTAGTAAATACTTCAAGTGTAAGCTTATCATAGTCTGTAATCTGACCAACACGTGTATTCTCTACAGTAAGGTTTACACGCTCAACTGGAGTGTAGATTGAATCTACAGCGATAGCATCAATTGATGCATCATAGTTCTTATTCTTGTCAGAACCTACGTATCCTCTACCATCAGTAATCATAAGCTCAACCTCAAGTCTTGCATCCTTACCACTTAAGTTTGCAATAACTAAATCAGGATTAAGGATCTCAAGATCTCCATCCTCAAGCTTAATGTCCCCTGCAGTAACAACACAATCACCAGCCATATCAATATAAGCAGTATATACCTTCTTATTCTCGCCTGAAATAGCGCTGCTCTTATTGTTGTTCTTGATACATAAATTCTTAATATTCATAACGATCTCAGTTACATCTTCCTTAACTCCAGGAATTGAACTGAACTCATGAAGAACGCCCTTGATTTTTACCATACTTACAGCAGTACCTGGTAGTGATGATAACATAATTCTTCTAAGAGAATTACCGAGAGTTGTACCATAACCTCTCTCTAAAGGCTCTACTACAAATTTACCGTACTTGTTGTCCTCAGAAATCTCTACGATTTCTATCTTAGGTACTTGAAAATCAAACACTATTAACCCTCCTTTTGGAAAACCGGTGCACTCTAAGTTACTTCTTTAACTACAAGTATATACCACGTTAATACTAACGCGGTATATACTAATTTAAAATCTTACTTTGAATATAACTCGACAATAAGTGTTTCATTAACAGGTACGTCAATCTGCTCTCTAAGTGGCTTCTCAACTACAGTACCGCTTAATGTCTCAAGACTAGACTCTAACCAAGCTGGAGCTGTATAGCCTGTATTAGCCTCAACGATATCCTTATATCTCTGAAGAGACTTGCTCTTCTCTCTGATCTCGATCTTATCACCAGCATTTACTCTGTATGATGGAATGTTTACACACTTGCCGTTAACAAGAACATGCTTATGATCTACGATCTGTCTAGCCTCTCTTCTAGTTCTAGCAAATCCCATACGGAAAATGATGTTGTCAAGTCTTAACTCTAATAATGTCATAAGGTTAGGACCTGTAAGACCTGGCATTCTCTCAGCTCTCTCGTATAAGTTACGGAAAGGCTTCTCAAGCATACCATAAATGAACTTTGCCTTCTGCTTCTCTCTAAGCTGAAGACCATACTCGCTTACCTTTCTGTTTGCTCTTGATAATGTTCTGTTTGACTTCTTATTAACACCGAGATACATTGGCTCCATACCCAAAGATCTGCATCTCTTAAGAACTGGGGTTCTATCTACTGCCATTATTCTTGTACCTCCTATTAGACTCTTCTTCTTTTTGGTGGACGACATCCATTATGTGGAACTGGAGTAACATCCTTAATACTAACTACATCGATACCACAAGCAGCGAGTGCTCTGATAGCTGCCTCTCTACCTGATCCTGGTCCCTTAACAAATACATCTACAGTCTTTAAACCGTATGGTGCTGCAGCCTTTGCAGCAGTCTCAGCTGCCATCTGTGCTGCGTAAGGAGTAGACTTTCTAGAACCTCTAAAGCCTAATCCACCTGCGCTTGCCCAAGATAATGCATTACCCTCGGCATCTGTTAATGTAACAATTGTATTGTTAAAAGATGACTGAATGTGTGCCTGTCCACGCTCAACGTTCTTTCTGACACGCTTCTTAGTCACTTTCTTAGCTGTAACTTTCTTAGCCATTAACCTAAACCTCCCTGGTTATTTCTATCTTACTTCTTCTTATTAGCTACTGTCTTCTTAGGACCCTTACGAGTTCTAGCGTTTGTCTTTGTCTTCTGACCACGAACAGGGAGACCCTTTCTGTGACGGATACCACGATAGCATCCAATCTCCTGTAAACGCTTAATGTTAAGAGCTATCTCTCTACGTAAATCACCCTCTACAACCTGAGTCTCGTTAATGATCTCACTGATTCTCTTAACTTCGTCGTCAGTCAAATCACGAACTCTTGTATCAGGATTAACATTTGCTTCTTTAAGAATTCTTACTGCTGAAGTCTTACCAATACCATAGATATAAGTAAGTCCAACCTCGACACGCTTCTCTCTTGGTAAATCAACACCTGAAATACGAGCCATTCTAATATACCTCCGTAATTTTACTACTTTGTCTCTCGTTCTTAGTATCTTCTATATATAATAGAAGGTGAAATGCATACCGCGAAACTTGAAACAATTCTACAAATAATTAAAATAATGTTTTGACACATTCGTGTCCAGCCGCTTTTTGTTAGTAACGTTATAGTGGAATTCTATAAACGCGCACAAATACAAGGCATAGTTATAGATGGGCTATCATCCTAAATACCTTGTTCTAACATTTCCTGTCAGATCGAAAAACCTAATGTTTAACGATGACCTATCCATTATGTTGATAGATTAACCCTGACGCTGTTTGTGCTTTGGGTTTTCGCAGATAATACGAATACTACCTTTTCTTTTAATGACTTTGCACTTGTCGCAAATTGGTTTAACTGATGCTCTAACCTTCATTAAAATGCACTCCTTTCAAAAAAGTCCGCTACAAATTGATATTCTAACATTTCGCAGAATATAATGCAAGCTTTTTTTATTAAAATAAATTAATAAACTAAATTATTTTGCTCTCCAAGTAATTCTTCCCTTTGTTAAATCATATGGAGACAATACTACAGTTACCTTATCACCTGGAAGAATCTTAATATAGTTCATTCTAAGCTTTCCGCTTATATGCGCTAACACCTGTAATCCGTTCTCAAGCTCTACCTGAAACATTGCATTAGGAAGCTTCTCCAATACAACGCCTTCCATTTCTATCTCATCAGCCTTTGGCATAATTTGATCCTCCTATTAACTATAATTCTATTCCATCTGCTCTTGACAGAATCTCCGGTTCACCTTCTGTTATAAGAACTGTGTTCTCGTAATGTGCTGAAAGCTCACCATCTGCAGTTACTATTGTCCAATCATCATCCATCCACAACACATCGCAAGTTCCTACATTTATCATAGGCTCTATTGCAATTGTCATTCCAGGTCTAAGCTTTGGTCCTTTTCTTCCCTGTGGGAAGTTTGGTACCTCCGGTCCCTCATGAAGATTTGCGCCAACTCCGTGTCCTACAAAATCCTCAACCGCGGTAAAACCATGCTTTGTAATGTGATTATATACTGCCCAACCTATATCTTGAATATGATTACCTGGTTTACAAACCTTAAGTGCTTCAAAGAAGCTCTCTCTAGTTACCTTAATAAGCTCCTTTGCTTTATCACTTATCTCACCAACACCATAGGTTCTAGCAGCGTCAGAGTGATAACCCTGATATATTACACCTGCATCCAAGCTTACTATATCACCTTCGTCTATATATCTGTCCTTAGATGGAATTCCATGTATAACCTCATCGTTTACAGAAACACAAATTGATGCAGGATAACCATTATAATTTAAGAATGATGGTATACAACCATAGCTTCTTATTACTTCCTCTCCGATTCTATCAATCTCGTAGGTTGTAATTCCGGGTTTTAATGCCTTTTTTATCTCCTCATGTGTAAGTGCAAGAATTCTTCCTGCCTCACGCATCAATTCAATTTCTCTCTGAGATTTGATAATTATAGCCATTTTATTACTCTCCTAATATAGCAACAATAGCATCAAATACATCATTCATATCAACAGTTCCGTCAACCTCTTTCATAACACCCTTTGCACTATAGTAGTCAATAAGTGGCTGAGTCTGCTCATGATAGATATTAAGTCTGTTTAATACTGTCTCTGGCTTATCGTCATCTCTAATAATAAGCTCTGCTCCACATGTATCACACTTACCTTCAACCTTAGTTGGGCTATACTTAATGTGATATGTAGCTCCACATCCTACACAAGCTCTTCTTCCTGACATTCTGTTAACAATATTCTCATCAGGTACTTCTACGTTGATTGCATAATCAATGCTCTCACCTACTGCTGTAAGTGCCTTATCAAGTGCCTCTGCCTGTGGAATTGTTCTTGGGAATCCATCAAGAATGTAACCATTCTTACAGTCATCAGCCTTGAATCTATCCATAATTAAGTCTACAACTAACTCATCTGGTACAAGAAGTCCCTTATCCATGTACTCCTTAGCCTTAGCGCCAAGCTCTGTACCATTCTTAATATTAGCTCTGAAAATATCTCCTGTTGAGATATGTGGAATATCATACTTTGCTGCAAGCATCTTTGCCTGAGTTCCCTTACCTGCACCAGGTGCACCTAACATAATAATCTTCATAATAGTACCCTCCTACTTTCTTATTATCGTCTATAAGCTCCTTAATTCACATATTATAAAGGAGCTATCCTATTATATCTATGTGAAATTCCCGTCAATAATTCTAACGAAAATAATTTGTTCTGTATTAAATTTGTTCTGTATTAAATTTGTTCTATATTATTTTTATTCTATATTGAATTTACTCTATATCGAACTTATTCTATACTGAATTTGTTTTATTCGACTCGTCTATATTCTATTATGCAAGTAATTGTTTGTATAATTAGTCTGTTCATAAAACAATTTTGTCTATAACTAGGAATAGGAATGTATCCTATGGATACACTCCCAACCCTATATTATATTAGTCATTTAAGAATCCTGAATAATTCCTAACAATCATCTTAGACTCTACCTGCTTAATTGTGTCAACAACAACACCTACTATGATTATAAGTGAAGTACCTCCAAATGATACATTTGCATTAAACATTCCAGAGAAGAATACTGGAATAAGTGCAACAATAATAAGGAATACAGCACCTATAAATACTATATAGTTAAGTATCTTGTTTAAATAATCCTGTGTTGGCTTACCAGGTCTGATACCAGGTATAAAACCTCCACCTCTCTTCATATTATTAGCAATCTCCATCGGATTAAATGTAACCGATGTGTAGAAATATGCGAAGAATAATACGAGAAGAATATATACGATTACTCCAACACTTGCCCATGGATGATCTGGATTAAACCAATAATTCTGATTCATACCATTGAATATCTTCTCCCATACTCCCTTAGGGCTAACACTGAATAAATTCATAACTATAGCCGGTACTGAAAGTATTGATGAAGCAAAGATAATTGGGATTACACCTGAGGTATTAACCTTAAGTGGAATGTGTGAGCTCTGTCCGCCTACCATTCTACGTCCCTGTACCTTCTGTGCATACTGCACAGGAATCTTTCTTACACCATCCTGAAGAAGAACTACAAGTACTACTGTTGCAACAACTACAACAATAATTACTGCAGCAGCGATTATCATCTGAACAATATCCTTACCCTTAATAAACAACTCGTAAAGCGCAAGGAAATCTGCTGGCATTCTTGATACGATGTTGATGAGAAGTATGATTGAGATACCATTTCCCACACCGTATACTGTAATCTTCTCTCCTAACCACATAACAAATGTGGAACCTGCTGTAAGTGTAAATATAATTAACAAATAACCAAGTATACCCTTAACTGTAAGAAGGCCCTGTCTCTCAAAGCCAATTGTAAGACCTACACTCTCTATGATAGCAAGAGCTATTGTAGTATATCTAGTTATTGTATTTAATTTCTTACGTCCATCCTCTCCATCCTTTGACAGTTCTTCAAGTGCAGGAATTGCAATTGTAAGAAGCTGAATAATGATAGAAGATGTAATGTAAGGTGTTACACCTAATGCAAAAATTGTCATCTGTGAAAATGATCCACCTGTAATAGAATTAACAAAACCAGCCTGGCCCATAATACTATCTAAGTATTTAGCTACCTCTGCTGTGTTAAGTCCAGGTACAGGAATTGCTGAACCAAGTCTTAAAACTACCAAGATAAAGAATGTAAAAAGTAATCCATTACGAATCTCTTTTACCTTGAGAGCATTGCTTAAGGTTTTGAACATACTACATCACCTCTGCTTTTCCACCAAGTGCTTCGATCTTCTCTACTGCTGACTTACTGAAAGCATTAACCTTAACAGTAAGCTTCTTAGTTAACTCTCCATTTCCTAATATCTTAACACCATCTCTTGGGTTCTTAACAATACCAGCCTCGATAAGAGTTGCTACTGTTACCTCTGAACCATCCTCAAATCTCTCTAATGCAGAAAGGTTGATTGCGATAATCTCCTTGTGGTTTCTGCACTTGAATCCTCTCTTAGGGATTCTTCTATAAAGTGGCATCTGGCCACCCTCAAAACCTGGTCTTGGAGCACCTGAACGAGCCTTCTGACCCTTGTGTCCCTTACCTGCGGTCTTGCCATTTCCTGAACCATGTCCACGGCCTCTTCTGAAGTTTGCGCTTGAAGTAGCGCCCTCAGCTGGCTTTAAACTTGATAAATCCATGACTGTACCTCCTTCTAATTCAAATAATAATTAAACTTCTTCTACTTTAACTAAGTGACGAACCTGCTGAATCATACCCTTAGTAGCATCGTTGTTAGGAAGCTCTACAGTCTTGTGAAGCTTCTTAAGGCCAAGTGCCTCAACTGTTGCTCTATGCTTAGGGATTGCTCCGATAGTTGACTTAACTAATGTAACCTTTAACTTATCTGCCATTATCCATTACCTCCTTAGTTAAGAATCTCGTCTAATGACTTACCACGAAGTCTAGCTACCTCTTCAGGGGACTTAATCTGTGAAAGACCCTCAATTGTAGCAAGAACAACGTTCTGCTTATTATTTGAACCTAAGGACTTTGTACGAATGTTTCTGTAGCCTGCAAGCTCAAGCACCTTACGTGCTGGACCTCCAGCGATGATACCAGTACCTTCTGGTGAAGCCTTAAGTAATACCTTTGCACTACCAAACTCACCTGTCCAGTCATATGGTACACTACCATTCTCGTTAATATTTACCTTAACTAACTTCTTAGTTGCGTCCTCTTTACCCTTACGGATTGCCTCAGGGATTTCTGTTGCCTTACCAAGTCCAGCACCAATGTGACCGTTCTTGTCACCAACAACAACGAGTGCAGCAAATCTGAAGTTACGACCACCCTTAACAACCTTAGTTACACGCTTGATGGCTACTACATTGTCTTCTAATTCTAACTTACTAGCATCTATAATTTCACGCTTCATGTGTCGTATTCCTCCTTCTTAGAATTCTAATCCAGCTTCTCTTGCTGCATCTGCTAAAGCCTTAATCTTACCCTGATATATAAAACCGCCTCTATCGAAAACTACTGCTGTAATACCAGCCTCAAGAGCTCTCTTAGCGATAACCTGACCTAAGTAAGCTGCTGCTGCAACATCATTAGTCTTCTCTAACTGATCCTTAACGTTCTTCTGTACTGTAGAAGCAGACACTAAAGTCTTACCAACTGTATCATCAATAATCTGAGCGTACATATGATTATTACTTCTGAATACAGCTAAACGTGGTCTAGCAGCAGTTCCGCTAAAACGGTTACGAATCTTCATGTGTTTTTTAGTACGTATAGCACTTCTTGATTCCTTCTTAATCATCTTATTCACTCCTTTAATTATTTCTTACCAGTCTTACCAACCTTACGTCTGATTACCTCATCAGAATACTTGATACCCTTGCCCTTATATGGCTCTGGCTTTCTCTTAATTCTGATCTCAGCCGCATACTGTCCAACTTTTTCCTTATCGATACCACTTACAGTAATCTTGTTACCATCTACTGTAGTTGTGATACCTTCTGGATCGATCATCTCTACAGGATGTGAATATCCAAGAGCAAGTGCTAACTTGTTGCCCTGCTTAGATGCTCTGTAACCAACACCGTTAACCTCAAGCACCTTTGTATATCCCTCATTTACACCAACAACCATGTTGTTGATAAGAGTTCTTGTAAGACCGTGAAGTGACTTCATTCTCTTTAAGTCATTTGGTCTCTTAACTACTACTTCTGAACCTTCCTGAGTGATTTCCATCTCAGCTGGGAGTACTCTCTCAAGAGTTCCCTTTGGTCCCTTAACAGTCACCTTATTATTTTCTGCTATCTCAACAGTTACGCCTGCTGGAATAGCGATAGGCATTCTTCCAATACGTGACATTTCGCCGTCCTCCTTAAATTTTTCAATAACTCGTTGACTACCAGATGAAAGCTAATACTTCACCGCCAACGTTCTCTTTTCTTGCTTCCTTATCAGTTAATACACCCTTGTTAGTTGAGATGATAGCTGTACCAAGGCCACCAAGTACCTTAGGAAGCTCATCCTTTGATGCGTAAACACGAAGTCCTGGCTTAGAGATTCTCTTAAGGCCTGTAAGGATCTTCTCGTTCTTATCTGCACCATACTTAAGTGTAATCTTAATAGTCTTGAAGTTACCTTCTTCTACAACGTCAACTGCCTTAACATATCCCTCCTTGAGGAGAATGTCTGCAATCGCCTGCTTCATCTTAGATGCAGGTATATCTACTGTATCATGCTTTGCAGTATTTGCATTACGAATTCTTGTAAGCATATCTGCAATTGGATCGCTCATTGACATAATTCATTTGCCTCCTTATAAAATCTTACCAGCTTGACTTCTTAACGCCTGGTATCTGTCCCTTATATGCTAACTCACGGAAACATACTCTACAAATTCCGTATTTTCTTAAAACTGAATGTGGTCTACCACAAAGCTTACAACGTGTATATTCTCTAGTAGAGAACTTCTGTGGACGCTGCTGCTTTACCTTCATAGATGTCTTAGCCATAATTTTCCCTCCTTACTTACTAAATGGCATTCCGAAAAGAGTTAATAACTCACGAGCTTCCTCGTCTGTCTCGGCAGTAGTTACGAAAATAATATCCATACCTCTTACCTTATCAACCTTATCGTACTCGATTTCTGGGAAAATAAGCTGCTCCTTAATACCTAATGCGTAGTTACCTCTACCATCAAATGCGTTAGGATTAACACCTCTAAAGTCACGAACTCGTGGCAATGCAAGGTTTACAAGTCTATCAGTGAACTCATACATCTTCTCGCCTCTAAGAGTAACCTTACAACCGATTGGCATACCCTCTCTAAGCTTGAAGTTCGCAACTGACTTCTTTGCACGTGTGATAACAGCCTTCTGACCTGAAATAGTCTCAAGATCCTTAACTGCTGAATCTAACACTTTAGCATTTTCTCTAGCTTCACCAACGCCCATGTTGATAACAACCTTCTCAAGCTTTGGTATCTGCATTACGTTCTTATATCCGAATTTCTTCATCATAGCATCCATAATTTCGTTGCTATACATTTCTTTAAGTCTGCTCAAGATCCTGTGCCTCCTTTCCTTGCTCACTAATCGATAACTACGTTCTTACCGTCAACCTTAGCTACTCTAACCTTAGCCTTCTTCTCACCCTGGAAACCAACTCTAACTGCCTTACCCTTGTAAAGGTACATAACATTAGAGATATCGATTGGAGCTTCCTTCTCTATGATTCCGCCTGCCTGATTCTGCATGCTAGGCTTGCTGTGCTTGTGTACAATATTAACACCCTCAACTAATACAGTATTATTCTTAGTATCAACTGCTAATACCTTGCCTTCTTTACCCTTATCTTTTCCGGCAATTACTTTAACAAGATCGTCTTTTTTGATTTTCATTGTTGCCACAGTCTTTTACCTCCTATAATACTTCTGGTGCAAGTGAAACTATCTTCATGTACTTCTTATCTCTGAGCTCTCTTGCTACAGGTCCAAAAATACGAGTTCCTCTTGGATTTCCGTCATCCTTTATAATAACTGCTGCGTTCTCATCAAACTTGATGTATGAACCGTCCTTACGACGAGCACCCTTCTTTGAACGAACTACTACAGCCTTAACAACGTCACCTTTCTTTACAACTCCACCTGGTGTTGCATCTTTAACTGAGGCAACGATAACATCTCCGATATTTGCATATCTTCTTGTTGAACCGCCTAAAACTCTAATGCAGAGGATTTCCTTAGCACCAGTGTTATCAGCAACTCTTAATCTACTTTCCTGCTGTACCATTGTTTAATCCTCCTTATTTAGCCTTCTCAACTATTTCAACAAGTCTCCATCTCTTATCCTTCGATAAAGGTCTTGTCTCCATAACTTTTACTCTATCGCCAATCTTACACTCGTTCTTCTCATCATGAGCCTTGAGTTTGTAAGTTCTCTTTACAATCTTACCGTAAAGAGGATGCTTTACATTATCAACGATTGATACAACGATTGTCTTGTCCATCTTATCACTTGTAACAATACCTACACGTGTTTTTCTTAAATTTCTTTCCACGATAATTTCCTCCAATTACGATAACTATGCATTAGCCTTCTTAGCTATAACTGTCTGAATTCTAGCGATGTTCTTTCTAACATCCTTAATTCTTGATGTGTTCTCGAGCTGATTAGTGGCATTCTGGAATCTTAAGTTAAATAATTCCTTCTTAGCAGCTACTAAATCGCTCTGTAACTCTTCAAGTGACTTTGAATTTAATTCGTTCTTATAATCCTTAAGCTTCACTGCTATTATACCTCCTCTAAGTCTGCTTTTGATACGATCTTACACTTTACTGGTAACTTGTGAGTTGCAAGACGAAGTGCCTCTCTTGCAGTCTCCTCTGGTACACCAGCGATTTCGAACATTACTCTGCCTGGCTTAACAACTGCTACCCAGTACTCAAGTGAACCCTTACCAGAACCCATACGAGTTTCAGCTGGCTTAGCTGTTACTGGCTTATCAGGGAATATCTTAATCCAAACCTTACCATTACGCTTTACGTAACGTGTCATTGCGATACGGGCAGCCTCGATCTGATTTGACTTAATCCAAGCTGGCTCCATAGCCACGATACCATACTCACCATTAGTAATTTTATTTCCTCTAAGCGCCTTACCTGTCATAGTTCCTCTGAACTGCTTACGACGCTTTACTCTCTTAGGCATTAACATTATTTATCGCTCCCTTCCTTATTTCCCTTAGTAGGAAGTACTTCACCATGGTAAATCCATGTCTTAACACCAACCTTACCATATGTTGTATCAGCCTCTGCAAAACCGTAGTCGATATCAGCACGAAGAGTCTGAAGAGGAATTGTACCCTCGCTGTAGAACTCTGTTCTAGCCATATCAGCACCACCAAGTCTTCCTGAACATGCAGCCTTGATACCAAGAGCACCAGCCTTCATAGTTCTACCCATGCATGACTTCATAGCTCTTCTGAATGAAATACGTGCCTCTAACTGTGCCGCAATATTCTCAGCTACTAACTGAGCATCAAGGTCAGGCTTCTTAATCTCCTGAATATCGATAATAAGCTTCTTAGTAGTAAGCTTCTGAACCTTAGTCTTAAGCTTCTCGATTCCAGCACCGCCCTTACCGATTACTACACCAGGCTTAGCTGTATATACTTTAACCTTTACTCTGTCTGCAGTTCTCTCGATCTCGATCTTTGAAATGCTAGCAGAAAAAAGCTCTTTCTTTAAAAACTCTCTGATCTTATAGTCTTCTACAAGGTTGTTAGCGAACTCGCCGTCCTTAGTATCTGCATACCACTTTGAATCCCAATCCTTGATTACGCCGACTCTTAAACCATGTGGATTAACCTTCTGTCCCATTGCTTACCTCCTATCTTTCATCAAGCACAACAGTGATGTGGCTTGTTCTCTTCTCGATTCTATAAGCTCTACCCTGTGCTCTTGGCTGAATTCTCTTCATTGTTGGTCCCTTATTTGCGTAACACTCTGCAATGTAAAGGTCCTCCATCTTCATTCCGTTATTGTTCTCAGCGTTAGCGATAGCTGACTTTAATAACTTCTCAATTACCTTTGAAGCATATCTATTGTTGTAAGCAAGAATACCAAGTGCTGAAGTTACATCCTTGCCTCTGATAGCGTCTAATACGAAACATG
>JAGALE010000377.1 GCA_017625335.1 Lachnospiraceae bacterium | reverse complement strand
AGATTTCATCAAATCTATTATAAGTATATTAATGCCATTTGTATATGGTGGATGTATAGCATATTTATTAACACCTTTATGTAATAAAATAAAATATAAACTCATTAACAAAAAAGTTAAACACTATAATGCAATATCAATAGCTATAACAGAGATTATATTAGCCATTATAATTATAGTAGCATGTAGTATTATACTACCACAGAGCATATTGAGTGTAGGTAAGATAGTTAAAGAAATGCCAAGTGCAGTCGATTCAACTCAAGTGTGGATAGACAAACAATTGGAAGAGCACTTATGGATAAGAACATTTGCAGGAAATCATTTAGATGACATAGAGCACACAGCAACAAACATTATTAAATCCGAGATAATACCTAATTTAGAAAGTATACTAAATAGTGTAATAACAAGTGCAACATCTGTAGGAAAAGTTATACTAAATATAACAATAGGTATATTTGTAAATATATTCGCATTAGCAAATAGAGAAAACTTTGCAAAATACATGCAAACACTTATATACGCAGTATTTGGTGAAAAGATATCAAACTTAATCATTGAGGAAGTATTAGTAGCAAACAAAATGTTTAGTGGATTTTTCTTCGGTAAGATAGTTGACAGTACTATTATAGGTATAATATGTTTTATATCATTGGTGATATTAGATATGCCTTATGCATTATTAGTGTCAGTTATTGTAGGTATAACAAACATAATACCTATTATAGGACCATTTATAGGAGCAGTACCTGGTGTAATAATAATATTTAGTGACTCAACTACTAAAGCACTATATTTCATTGTATTTATATTCTTATTACAGCAGTTAGATGGTAATTACATAGGACCAAAATGCATAGGTAGTGCTACTAATCTTAGTACGTTTTGGGTACTATTCGCAATAATATTCTTCGGGGGTTTATGGGGAATAGTAGGGATGATTATAGGAGTTCCTTTATTGGCAGTTATATTTGATATAATAAATAAAACTATAGATAGGTTACTATATATGAGAGAAAGTAAAACAGACGAAAATTTACAGGAAGGAAAATAATGTATGAGAGTAACAAGAATAAGTCTAATTATAATATTAACAGTACTCATAAGTATAATATTGTTTCTAGCTGTACGAGTGAATAATACATCGTTTAAAGAAACATATTACATAGTAGAAAACAGTTTAGAACTTAATAAGATAGATACATTTGAAATAACAGATGCACTTGTTAAATTGAATATAGACGTACAGTATATAGATTTAAAGGCAATAGATAATAATGGATATAAATTAGTTGAAATATGCAGCAAAGACGACGAAATATACTACTTTACATTTGACAAGAATAATGATATGATACTATGGGAATGAAACAAAGGACATGTATAATTAATGCATGTCCTTTTAAAATGCTTTCAGGTATATAAAGTATTGATTTTTTAAATTTAATTTGAGCAAAGGAGATAATTACTATGACAAAAGAAGTCAGAAATGTACTTGGAAGAGAGTACTTGGTAATGATTGATGAGCTTATAAGTAAGCTCAAATACTCTGATATGATGTTATTGGGGGATGTAGTGGCGATAGTTAAGAGGTCAGATGCTATATTAGGCAGACCATTGGAAGACTGTGATGCATCTGATGAATCGGGATATATTGTATTTGCACCAACAAAATACAGTATATTATGTAATAAAGAATTTGGTATATTTAGATATCAGAACAGTCTGTGGAGACTTGTATCATTAACTTACTTTGTAGAGCAAATTGTTGATTTCAACTTTGCATATTTAACAGTACTGAATAGTAATAATATATTATACCAAACAGATGAATTCAAAAGACTTAGAGAGTTTATTAATAACAAACTCAGTGTTGATAATTATGCAAAAAAAGCATGCTATAGAAGATTTGTATCTATGCTTATAGGTATAGCTACAGACATTAATTCTAATAAATTCAAAGATGAGAATATTTTAAGAAACAGATTATTCCTAGTTTATACATGTGTAAATATATGTAATAAATATATGGATAAAAATACAGCTAGTATAGTATTACCTAACAAAGTAGATATTGATTCATATAATAAATTAGTTAAATACGCTGTTTCAAATGGTAAAATAACTGATGAAGCAAGCAAATGGATGAATAACTCAGTATTAGTCATCAGTGCATATCAGGAAAAATTGGATTATATATTCAATAAGGATAAAATTAATCAGCTCAAACTTGGATTAAAAGCAGAGTACATGAAGGATATAGTAATCAGCATATTAACTAAGGAGGATAAATAATGGAAACACAGATATCCGAAAAATTAAAACAAAGATTCTGTAAGGATAATAATATAACAGTACAGATATTTAGTGAACCATTTTTCTCTGAGAGATTAGAGGCAATGGGTATGCATGATAAATATTTGGAATTTCTAAATGTATTAGATGTAAACTTCAATAATAGTGAGGAAGAGTACTTCAAGTACTATAATGAACTCAAGGATACAATTATAGATTACATAAAAAAATCTGAGGCATTTGAATCATTAAACACTTGTGATATGAGTAAGTACGCAACATACACAGGATTAAAGCAGTCAGATGTATATAAGGTACCAAATATAGGTAAAAATTTCATTAGTATAGATATTAAGAAAGCAAACTTTAGTGTGCTTGTACATTATGCTAAAGAGACAGGAACACAGTTCTTTGATAGCTATTCTTGGGAAGATTTCATGAAACAATTTACTGATATAAGATACTTCGCAGAATCTAAATATATCAGACAGGTAGTATTTGGTAACTGCAATCCCAAGAGACAGGTAACCTACGAAAAATATTTAGTAACAAAGATATTAGATGAATTAATATCTAATAACTGTGTGGAAGAATCAGATGTATATAGCATAAGTTCTGATGAGTTAATCATTAATGTAGACAGTATGAAGGCTGTTAATGTGGGTAAAATACTAGATTATATTAATGATATAAATTGGATTCCATTAAGGATAACATACTTTAAATTAGGTAAAGTGGAAAATACAGATGCATACATAAAGAAAATATATGATTATCATAATTGGGATATTCAATTAGAATTGAAATGTGTAAAACCATCTGAATCAATATTTATACACAGAGCATTAAATAAAGAAGAACTGACAGAAAATGATAAGGTATTCATAAGTGATGGTAGACTAGCCAAGTTTATTGACATACCAAAAATAAGATTTGTATTTAATAAGTAGTTAAGATAATAAATTATGCGAAACCTTTGAAGGAGGTAGATTAACATGGAGAAAGTAACAGAAAACAAAGAATTATTGGATTTAATACAGAGACCAGAATATGAGTTTCTCAGAAATAATCCTTATTTAGGTGATAATATTTTGCTGTTATCACTTGGTGGAAGCAGGGCATATGGTACAAACTTACCAGAAAGTGATGTGGACATAAGAGGATTTGCAGTTAATCCAAGTAGTCAGATTTATGGACTTACAAAAGACTTTGAACAAGTTGTTGATACAGCAACTGATACAATTATATATAGTCTTAATAAGATGGTAAACTTGCTTATAGCATGTAATCCTAATACTATAGAAATATTAGGATGTAGACCTGAAGATTATATTTATATACATGAATTTGGTCAGCTGGTGTTAGATAATAAGCAAAATTTTCTTAGTAAGAAGGCTATAGATACATTTGGTGGATATGCAACGGCACAGTATAATAGGCTTGAGCATGCATTATTAGGTAATGGACAAAATAATGATAAAACATTGGAAATGTTAATGCATAGCTTACAATGTTGTCTAGATGCATTTAATGCAAAACATAAGGATACAAAGAGTAATATAATACTTAAAGTATTAAATTTAGATGAGTATGAAAAGGTAATTAACGAAAAGTATACGAATGAAATACATTATGCAGATGAAAGTCTAACACAGGAACTTAAGTTAATTACAACTAATCCAGCCTATGATATGCAAACTAAAGTTAGCAAAGTACAGTCAGCAGTTGATAGACATAGAAATGCTACAGAGGATTGGGAATTTTGGCGTTATGAAAGGTTAAAAAATGCAGATACTGCAATCAGTGAAAGGATTGTATTAGACGGTGACTTTAAGCAGTATCCAATAGGAGAAATTCAAACATTACTTAGAGAGTTTCATAAAATCAAGTCTGAATATGGTAATGTCAATAAGAGAAACACCAAGAAAGATGCAATTCACATGGCTAAACATATGACACATCTTATTAGACTTTATAAAATGGGTAAGAAGCTTAATGAATCAATGGAAATACAGACCTACTGGGATGGTAAAGACCATGATGAATTAATGTACATACGTAATGGAGGATTCATGGAGGAAGACGGTTTAAGAATAAAACCTGAGTTTTATGATTATCACAGGAAAGTACAGGAAGAATACAATTACTCAGTTAAACATACTGTATTACCAGACAAGCCAAACATTGAAGCATTAAATCAAATGCTATTTAAAATTTATAGTAAAGCATATAATATTAATGGAGGCATAAAATAATGAGAAAGTTCAATGGTATACTAATTTTATTAACACTTATGTTAGGGATAACAGCATGTGGTAATAAAACTGAAACAGTTGAAAATCAAAAGACAGATGTAATCGAACAGGAAACAGAGAAAGTACAGTATAACAGCATAAAGTTCGATAATATTACAATACCTGCATATAGTGGTGAACCTTATGTGGAAGTGAATAATAATGAACCATTCTTCAAGGATAATGATTATATAGATGAATCATTTGAAATATATGCAAAATTAGATAACTTAGGTAGATGCGGTGTTACATATGCTTGTATAGGAACAGACATAATGCCAACAGAAGAAAGAGGAGAGATAGGTCAGGTAAAACCAAGCGGTTGGCATACTGTAAAATACGATGTGGTCAACGGAAAATATCTATATAATCGTTGTCATTTAATAGGATTTCAGTTAGCTGGCGAGAATGCAAATGAAAGAAACTTAATAACTGGAACAAGATACTTAAATATTGAAGGTATGCTACCATTTGAAAATACTGTAGCAAATTATGTTGAGGGTACAGATAATCACGTGTTATACAGAGTAACACCTGTATTT
>JAGALE010000376.1 GCA_017625335.1 Lachnospiraceae bacterium | reverse complement strand
GGATATTATTGATTCCGAAGCTATAAGAGAAATTAATAATGCTGTGGATTCAGCAGATGCTAAAATGCCATACATTAAAACTGGTAATAAGTTACACAATATATTAGCAGAATGTATCAACTCAAAATATAGGGGTATTAATGTTAGTACTGTGAGTAACCAAGGTATTGTAGATAAATTCAATAGCGTAACATCTAGTATAGATGAGAAATTAAATGGATTATAAGGAAGGTAAAATAATATGGATTATAATTATCAGACAAATGGTTACCAGCAACCCAAGAAAAAAGGTGGACTAACAGTGGTATTGATAGTATTAATACTATGTATGATGTGCTGCTGCGGTGTAGGAACAATTGTAACAGTTGGTGTAGTATTGTCTGGTGCAACAGATGAAAGAAGCTTAGATTCATTTGAAGAGTTAGGTAACATTATAGATACTGTAGATGGAGTTAATGTTACAACAACTGACAGTAGTATACTAGCATCTAGCACAAATGATTTATTATCACTTAGTGGCTATAGTTATTCAAATGAAGAAGCATTAAATAAAGTGGATACAACTTTATTGACATATGATTATGACGGAGCTAACTTTAAATCAAGTATAAATGGTACAAACTTTAAGAAAGCTGAATGGAGTGAGAATGACATATACTATTACGTCATAGGTGTAGATGATAAATATTTAGAAATCATATGTGACAATAAAGAAACCTTTGATAAACTTGTAGATTGCATTGAAACATATACAAAGGGAGAATAATCAATGGAGATAGGTAATAAGTCAGACACTTCTATAGTAGATATTCAGAATAAATTCACAAGAAACATATTCAGTTTAGCAGTTATATTGGTGATACTTATTACCTGTCTTTTATATATAATATTAAACTTTACAGAAATATTAGAGCAAGCAACATTTTATAAGCTATCAGTATTAAATGATTATAAGATAGTGAATGTGAATAATTATATACTACTTAAAAATGATGAGTCAGTTATATTATTTAGATATGACGAGAAGATAGATAGAGATAAAGAACATAATAACATACAAACAGAGCCAAATATATTAAGAAACATAGATGATAGGCTGGATTTATTTAGGAGTCAGAGACTGGGATTAGATAATATACAAGGTAGTGGAGAAGGATACAAAGTAAATACAATAGGTAAAAGCATGAATATACCTATTATAATATTTGAGTCAAACATAGGATTAAAAGATGCTGATACATTAATTGATATAGTACAATCAGAGCCAGTTAGTACTGAATCAATGATATTTTATGACAATAAACCTAGTACAATAGAAGAATATATACAAGAGTGGATGGAAGAATGGCATGAGCATCAATTAATTAAACTGGGAGAAGATGTGGAGTCATTAAGAAAACACTGGGTTAAAAATAGATATTATGGATTATCACCACTATTATTATCAGTTAATACATTTGATATGTGTAATATAATTGAAAAATATAGTACATACACATCTATAGTTATAATAGATAATGGTATCATTGTAGGTAACTGCATAAATAAAAATGAGGATATAGATAAATTTAACAAGGTAATAGATGAGCTTATACTAATTTCATTACTAGAAAAAACATCAATAATATAAAGGAGTATAATAATGAAAAATAAACACATACTTACAATAACAATATTAAGTTTAACGATGCTAACAGCTTGTGGTAATAAGAATAAAACAATGTATGATGTAAAAGAAGAACCTGTAGTTCAAGCTACACCAAAAGCGACTAAGGGATATGGGTACGTAGAAGCTAGTGTAGCAAGCAATGCAGATAGTGATAAGTCACTTGGGAAAAAGAGGATAGTAACCATAAATGGTAGACCTATAGCTGAAATAATAGGTGATTATGAGAATGAATATGGATACAATATAAAAGAAGATGGATACATAATCAATGATAATGAGGTAGTGGAATTTGATAAAGAGCAAACAGAAGAAACTAAGGATAGTCATTCTATAAATATAATGGATTTAATTATATCAGAAGATAATCAAGAAGATATTACAGATGATACAAAGAAAAATGATATTACACATAGCAGTAAATTTTCAGAGTTTAAAGAATTTTGTGATAGTAAATCAATATACTATTTTGAGATTAACATGGAAGAATTAGAGGAGCAGGCTAAAACAAATTATAATATCCAAGT
>JAGALE010000375.1 GCA_017625335.1 Lachnospiraceae bacterium | reverse complement strand
TGCGTTAAAATGAGCCATGCAGGATAACAAAAAATAAGTATGATGGGAGCTTGCTCACGGGCGTACTTATTTTTTTGTTGTCCTATAGGTTGAATGCCGCATCACTGGGCAACGCGTAGCGTTGCGATTTGATGGCATGGATCATTTAATTAGGATTTCCTTTTTTATATGTTCACTATTCAATCTCATCTCTCTATAAAAAATAAAGCGATGCATATCGCATCGCTTATATATAGCCTCTCACAGAAACTTATCTCCTACAAATCATAAATCTTTCCCTCTAGCTCCACAAAAAGTATGGCCTGCTTTGCATGTCTACTGCGCTTAGATATAGGCTCTACAAAGCTAACCACCGACCTCGTAATTACTAATTCACCGGCATCATACAACGGTGCTATAGCATTGCAAAGCTCTGCAGGCATATTACCTACATCATGTCCCTTCTCTGTCAATATTCTAAAATTGTTCTCATTAAACTGATTCTCTGCATCTCTTACAACATTGATTACATCGTCAAGAGCAACCTTCTCTATAAGCTCGGTTCTTCCCTCATAGCGAGTTCCTCTAGCTTCAAACCTTATAAGAAATGTACCATCACCCTTATACATACCCTCTGAGCACTCGAGATACTCCATCATTCCAGGTTCATAGTAATCTGGACCCACGGTTTTAGAAAGCAGATTCCTATTGTGAAGCTTTTCTATCTCCACCATTAGATTATCTATACGAATATCATTCATATTTGTAACCTCACATCTTGTCTATTTCGTCGTAATACAAATCCTTATTAGCATACAGTCTGTCAAGTATCTTGTCATAATAAATGGTAGTATTCTGAATCAGTGGAACCACAGCCCACTTATCATCAACTGCACAGCCGTAATCCTCACTCATTTCGTTAAGTAAGTCAAAGGTGTCAATTACACCATAATATATTATTCTATCCACCACAAACGACTCCTTGGTAATATCCTCTGTTGTCTTACACAAAAGCACTGTTCCATACATTTTTCTGAATGCAAATCTCTCATCAGGCAACATCAAGCTTGCATAGAACAAATCCGAAAAACCAAGATCAAACAATGGATCCTCAAAGCCATTCTTCTTAATCGATTGTATGGTAAAATATTCTCCATCCTCCAAGAAGTCATATACCTCATCACAGAAGGAATGTATATCATCCATAGTTACGCCAAACTGCTGCAAACGATTAAAAGATATAAACTGATCAGGTTCAAACTCAATCATCCTTAAGCTACATCTAATATCCATCAGTTTAATGTAGAAGCCTTGAATATCATCATATTTCTTCTTGTCCTCTCTAATGTCAACGATATCTCCAGTCGTTAGTATATGCTCAAAATAAGCCTCCAATGAATTGTGGTTTTTCAATATACATTTTGAGAAAACCATAAATCCCATGGACTTAATATTGTATGCATTAACCTCATCTATATCGCCTTCTGGGAATAGTTTTTTATACAGGGACTTAACATAGTCAATCGTATAAAAATCATCCACCAATCTTGCTCGAAGAAAATTCAGCCTTTCCTCTGGCATTCTCTTTTGGTCTACAGAGTACACTCCCTGATGATAAAACTTTGCAAATGGTCTAAGATAAACCGCCATAGTAACGCCACTCTCATAGCCATATTCCTGCTTAATCAATTCACATAAATCCGTCGCAGTAATAGGTGCATTATTCTTAATTATCTCAAATATTGCCTGGTCCCTATCAAATTCACCGAACCTAATCTCCGGCATCCTTTCACAATGGAAATCATGAAAGCTACCCTCTGGAATAATCTTTCTAAGAAGATTATGTAATTCATACTGGTCTCTTATATCATATTCCTTCATCAGATCAGGATAGTCTGTTACAAGCTTTAATGTAGATAGCTCAATATTCTCATAGGTAGCTAGCTTCAAGGTGTTAATCAGTTCTGTATAATCTCTGCAATCAATATCATAATATCTCATAACAGAATTTTGCTTCCACAATACAAAACGAGAACCAGACATGACATTCCATCTAGACCTATATGTGGACTCCGTTATATAAATCTCTTCACTATACCGTGCGCCCGCTTCCTTTAAATAATTATTATATATCTCAACAAAGCTGTCATAGCTAGTATCTTCCTTACAAAATTTCTTCACCAATGCAGCTTCTAACTCACCTCTTTTTAGTCTAACCCATTCTCCATCTATATAGAGACTATCACGGTTAAGGAAGCTTTTCACTCTTAGCTTGAAGCCAGCATCAAGAGTTGCATCCTCTAAGGCAAGTTCTAAGCTTGTATCGCCCTGTTTGATATCATTTAACTCCTGATAATTCCAGACATACTCCGGAACTCCAAGACAATTACTACCTTCCTTCTTATCAAAGTCATAGGTTTCAAAAAAATACCCATAATAATCCTCATCAAAGTATAGCTTACCAGTAGATGAAGCATATTCAGATTTCACCTTTTCTAAATCCTTCTTAATAATCTGTCTGACACGCTCTCTGGTAAGACCATATTCTATAGCTATAGCCTCTAGTGTCATACCATCTAATCTTTTGTGTATAATATCTTTACTTCGTTCTTTAATAGCTGTGCTTAGCTTTAGATATTCCCCTAGCTTATCATAGACACGATAGCAGCGATAATCCACATATTCCAGCTCATTCTTAGCTATCAATCTTCCAATTATAGCCTTCAGTCTCGTATCATCCAGCTGAATAGGCAAAGTAAGCTGGTTCTTAATATCATCATAGCTTAGACCACCAAAGCCTATACTTTGGTATAAATCCAATACCCTCTTATCTATAAACTCATCACTAATATTGGCATTTCCATCGCCATTACAGGTTGCGAGAATACTACTTTCGT
>JAGALE010000374.1 GCA_017625335.1 Lachnospiraceae bacterium | reverse complement strand
TGTCGTATAAGAATTATAAGGAGATATTATGCAAAATAGATGGACTAGAGAAGAAGAAATAATAGTATTCAATTTATATTGTAAGATTCCTTTTCAAAAATCGTCAAAAAATCATCCTGAAGTTATAAGAATTGCAAAATTAATTAATCGTACTCCTAGTGCCGTAAATATGAAAATTGGTAATTTTGGTAGCTTTGATGAAACGCTGCAAGCTCAAGGAATAACAGGATTGGTAAATGCAAGCAAGCTAGATAAAGAAATTTGGGATGAGTTCAATGGAAGATGGGATATTTTATCATATGAGAGTGAGAAGCTGATTTTTTCATTAGAAGGAAAAGATATAGAAGAACAATTTGCTTATGATAATATTCCACAGGGAAAGGACATAATTGTGGAAGTAAAACAAAGGATAAATCAAAACTTCTTCAGACAAGCAGTGCTAGCTTCATATAATAATGCATGTTGCATCACTGGACTAAATACGTCAGCGTTACTTGTTGCTAGTCACATTAAACCTTGGAGTGTATGCAATGCTAACGAAAAGACAAATCCTTGTAATGGTATATGTTTAAATGCATTACATGATAAAGCTTTTGATCGAGGATATTTGACAATTACACCAGAGTATAAGGTACATATATCATCTGATATATCAGATTTATATGACGGCAAAACCGTTGAAAAATTATTTTTATCTTATGATAATAAATATATTATGATTCCTGAAAAATTTGCTCCTAGCAAAGAATATTTATTGTTTCATAATGACACAATATTTGAAAATTGGAGATGATAATTCAAATGACACGAACATCAAAACAATCGTTTTTTGAACAACTACATAACATAGAAAATGCCTTCCTGTTACAGATAGACTCAGACCAAATCTATTTGATATCAGACATGGAATATGGTGGAACCTTAGAAAATGCCAGAGTGGAAATGATGAGATTCTGTTTGAATCCATCAGAAACCATATTGGACGATGTCAGTAATTGCAGAGGACGATATGCAGGAGGCATAACATTTTTAGAGAATGACAAAGAGTTGAGACAATCCATAGAACAAGCTAAGACAGATTTTCTAACATTATCAGATACGGATACTTTCTTGCTATGTGAGAATGACGAACTGAAACAATTGAAGAAATATGCGGGGAAACAAGTATATATTTACGTAAATTAATAACCCCTCAACCCCCAGTTGAATTCCCCACTTAAACTCCCTTTTCCGGTTATTGCACCACACCCACTCGCCAAGCTATTATAAAGAAAAAAGGTCGGTGATTAATATGCTTAACAGTATAAAAATTGGAAACTTTATAATGGCAAAGCGAAAGGCTTTAGGGATGACCCAGCAACAGTTGGCGGACAAGCTAAATGTTTCATTTCAGGCAATCTCGAAGTGGGAGTGTGGAACAACATATCCAAATATTGAAATATTAAGGGATTTAGCCACCCTTTTAGAAGTGTCAGTGGACGAGATTCTAGCTGGAAGTGAAAAGAAAGTAGAAGGTCTATCCTATAGCAAAGCGGGAATTGATATTACCTATACAGATACTATCAAAAAAGAAATGTCCAAGCACCTAGAAACCAAGGATAACCGTGTTCTAAATGGTTTAGGTCCATTTGCATCATTATATGATATAAAATTTCCAAATATAGAAAATCCAGTTC
The DNA here is from genome assembly GCA_017625335.1 of Lachnospiraceae bacterium. GTDB lineage: Bacteria > Bacillota > Clostridia > Lachnospirales > Lachnospiraceae > Coprococcus_C. Next base: position 12,520 of record JAGALE010000374.1, on the reverse strand, counting down.
TAGTGCTAAAGTCTGAAGAGCCAGGTTCCAAGCAAAAGCTGGCTATGGAGTATGGGTACACCGAATCCATTTGTCACGATATGATAAATCATTTGGTGAATGACATAGTGGTTATGGGGGCGAAGCCTCTGGCAGTATTAGATACCATAGTCTGTGGAAATGCAGAGAAAGACACCATAAGTGCATTGGTCAAAGGTGTGTCAGATGCCTGCAAGGAAAATGAATGTTCATTGGTGGGCGGAGAGACATCCATCCAACCTCTTGTTGTAGAATCAGGAGTATATGTTCTTACATCCAGCATCGCAGGTATTGTTGAAAAGTCCAAGGTTATAGACGGCTCTGCAATTAAGGAAGGAGATGCTGTTTTAGCTATTGCATCAAATGGACTACATACAAATGGATACTCTCTAGTGCGATTACTTATGGATAAGATGCCACAGATCAAGCTAGACAAGATAGATGGGCTAACATTTATAGAGCAGATTATGAAACCACACACACCATATTACAAATCAATCAAGGGTCTGTTTGACAAGGGTGTGATACATGGTATGGCTCATATTACAGGTGGAGGAATAGAAGGAAATCTCTGTAGGGTTATTCCAAATGGTCTCTGTGCTAAGATTGATTTATCCAAGATAAAAACATTAAATATATTTAAGTATATCAAACATAACGGCAATATCAGTGATGAAGAGATGCTTAGAACCTTTAACTGTGGAGTGGGCTTTAATGTTGTGGTGGACCAGAAGGATAAGGTTCAGGTTATGGAGCATATTAGCAGGTTTTATGATTGCTATGAGATTGGAGTCATAGAAAAGGGAAATAGTAAAGTAGTATTTGAAAAGAAGATGAATTGGTTGTAATAAAAATATTTGAATTCATTGACATTTTATAATGTATTATGTATTATAATAATACAAATGGTGCTACCGATAGACGGTTAGTCCAGTTTATAGTTTGATTAAAATAATCGCCCTGGTTTGCTAGACTGGAGGGCGATTATTTTTTCGTGATTTATTACCTAATGTATATCCAATCCCAAAGCAAGATAAACTGAAGCTTAATACTGCAATGAGACTATCAATAGTTAACATGGGCATCCCTCCTATAGCAAGATTTCATCAAAGATGAGTTCTATGTAAACAGAGGGTCACAGTCCCTCTGGAGAGGGACTAACCGCCTACCGAATAGGGTAGCACCATTGATAGTATAACATTAAAAGAAAAAACAATCAATAAAAAGGTTAATATTTGACGCACGACAAATAATATTGTAAAATAACCCCAAACAACTATCCAAAACTCCACCGAAAGGAGGCTAACCTATGACAACAAACATAATTCATGAAAAGCAGGACCTAACCTTCCTCAAATGGTCTCATATAAGAAGCTCCAGCGGAACTGCCGGTTCATTTCTAAAATCAGAATCCAAGCTTGCGGGAGTGAAGACGTACTACAAGCTTTCAAACTATGATTCTGAAAAAGGAATAGTTGGACATGAGTGTATCAATGAGATAATAGTGGATAGATTACTTACCATACTGGGAGTGGAGCACCTTAGCTATGAATTGGTACACGCTGATATAGAGGTGGAGGGAAAAAAGTATACCACTTATCTTTGTGCATCCCACAACTTCAAAAAGTCCGGGGAGAGTAAGGTGGCCATAGATGACTATTTTAGAGTTAACGGTGAAAAGGGAGAGTCACATTATAAATTCTGTGTAAGACAGGGGTGGAAGGAATATGTGGACATTATGATAGCACTGGATTACATCATATTAAATAGAGACAGACATGGCGCGAATTTAGAGGTGTTGAGAAATTCCAGGGCACACACTTTAAGAATTGCCCCACTATTTGATCACGGGTTGTCCTTGTTGTATTCCTGTATTACTGATGAGGATGCTGCAAGCTTTGATATTATGGCAGATAAGCCTTGCAATAACTTTATTGGCGGACATTCATGTTATGAGAATTTGCAGCTTATTAAGGACAGTGAATATAGATTTCCAAATAATCTAAAGGAAACAGATAAGGAGATAATCTTTAGTGGCTTGGAAGGTATTTTATCTCAGACCTTTATAGATAAGATTTGGGCCATGATATTTGAGAGGTATAAGATGTATGAAAATCTTCGAAATAATTGATGAGGAAAATAAAATATCAGTAGGTGTTTTGCTTTATTATGAGAAAGAGGGCACATATATCATAGAGCTGCAAGATTATTTGGATGAGTGGAATGCGCCACTGCTGTTTACCGGTTATGTTAAGAAGCAAATATATACCATACCAAGAGACATAAGTAAGCTGTGGGTGATGGAGAGAGTAATCCCTAGTGGAAGACAGAATATAGGAGACATATTGAACTGTCACAAGCTAAAGGAATATGATGAGTTGAAATTCTTGGAGATATCAAAGGGCAGATGCTGTCAGGATGAAATGTATATAAGAACCTTAGATGAGTTACCGGAATATGTAGCTAGAAGAAAGAGGAGAAATCTTATAGATATAGTGCTGTTAGGCGGTAACCGGCTTCTGTGCTTCTTTGCAAATGGTACGGTGAAGAAGGTGGATTTGGCTAAGCTGGCACATATAGATGACTTGGGTAAGCTACTGTGTAATGAAGACCTGTATAATTCAGGAAAAGTGGGAACAGGTGGATATTTTGTTACATTTAATGATTCTATAGATATCCCGGCATGGGAGTTATATCAGGTTGGTGCAAATATAGACTTAACCTTGGATGACTTTATGGCATTCTCCAGAAGAAATATATTAGACACAACTGATGCCGGCAAGATTCTAGAGTGTAGCAGACAGAACATTTCCTATATGGTAAAGCAGAATCAACTTACTCCCGTGAGAGAAGACGTGAAAGGTAATCTATATCTTAAGGGAGATGTGTTGAAAAATAAATGGTAAATATCACGAAATTAAACGAGCCTGTGCGAGATAACTTACATTCCGGCCGCCACAGTGGTCGGGACTAAGCTGACCGTTTTAGTGTCAGCGTGGACCGACCCTAGGCTTACCCGGCCAGTAAACTATATACGCACAGGCTCGTGAAATTTTATTAAACTATATTCTCTTATGGTCTAAGTCCAAGTCCACCCTCAAGAGTGAGAGTCTCACCTGTCATATACTTGAAGTCTGGAGATGCAAGCTGTACACAAACACGACCAATCTCAAGCTCTGAATCACCAAGGTGACCAATAGGTGGAATGTGAACATTCTTCTCGTAAGCATCTGGATAAGCATTCTTAAACTGCTCAAGCTGCGCTGTCCAAGCAAGAGGACATACAACATTTACATTGATGTTATCTCTAGCCCACTCAGTAGCAGCAACTCTTGAAAGACCACGGATACCTTCCTTAGCAGCAGCGTATGAACACTGTCCAAAGTTTCCGAAGAGACCTGCTCCTGAAGCAAAGTTGATAACGCTTCCCTGGCTCTCCTTAAGATAAGGATAACAAGCCTTCATATAGTAGAATGCTGCGTAAAGACCTGAGTACATAGCAAGATTAAACTGATCTGTAGTGTGGTCAGCAAGTGGCACACCTGAGGCTGAAGCCTGTGCATTGTTAATAAGCACATCAATTCTTCCAAATGTATCCATAGTCTGCTTAACTACCTCGCCTACAACTGCTTCATTGTCTGCACCAGCATTTACGTCAGCCTGAACGATTAATACCTTAATACCATATAGTCTTTCAAGCTCTTCCTTAGCATCCTCAAGCTTCTTAACATTACGTCCTGTAATAACGATGTTAGCTCCCTCTTTTGCATATGCAGTTGCGATACCATAACCGATAGAACCGCACTTTCCGTCGCTTAGTACTGCACGACCAGCACCAGTGATAATAACTGTTTTACCTGTTAAAAATCCCATGATTAACCTCCCTAATTAGCTTAAATAAGCCTTGATGTGTAACATTATATCATAAAGCTAATAAATTGCAAGAGAGAGATGTAAGCGCTTACATACCAGATAACCACTTGTCTCGAACTTGTTGTTTTAATGATGTAATGGAAATAAAATGGGTCGAAAATGGATTTGAAACGGTTGAAATATGGTTGACTGCCTTGCGTTCTTACCATATAATACTTATATGGAAATAAAATTCGCTTTATGGGAGGTGTATTATATGACCATAGAAGAGATGAAAAAAATAAAAGAAGAACATGGATATACTAATAATATTATTTCTCAGTTGTCAGGTGTTCCTCTTGGTACGGTGCAGAAGATTTTCTCAGGAGAGACAGCTCATCCACGTTACAGTACTCTTCAGGAATTAGAGCATATGTTTAATGGAGAATATAGATCCCGAGTTCACGGATCATTACTTGAAGAATCCCATGCTGTGTACGGAGAACGGGTTCAGGGAGAATATACAGTAGAGGATTATCTCGCCTTGCCTGAGGAACGAAGGGTTGAGCTTATAGATGGATGTATCTATGATATGGGAGCTCCTACTGCAGCTCATCAGATGATTGTAGGAGATATATATAGACAGATATCCAATTATATAATTGAAAAAGGTGACAAATGTCTACCTTTTATATCACCTACAGATGTTCAGCTTGACTGTGATAATAAAACTATGCTTCAGCCAGATGTTTTCATAGTGTGTGACCCCAAAAAGCTTACCCCTGCAAGAGTATGGGGGGCTCCGGAATTTGTAGTAGAGGTAATATCCAAGTCTACCAGGTTTAGAGATTACGGCAAAAAGCTTGCTAAATATATGGATGCGGGGGTTAAGGAATATTGGATAATCGATAGATTTAAAAAGAGTATATTAGTGTATGATCTGCAAGGGGATGTTTGTCCTACTATATATCCTATAGATACAGACATACCCGTTAAGATGTATGATGGAGAGTTAGTAATTAATTTGTCTAGAGTGATAGATATTTTGGATAACATGGAAACTCGGGCACAGTAATGTACAAGCATATTTCGTAAGATGAGAGGTGAATTGCACCATGAAGAAGATTTGGGAATTTTTTGATAATCTAAATGAATACGTATACGTATCTGATATGGACACCTATGAGGTGGTTTATATGAACCAAAAGACTTTGACAGATTTCGGTTTAAAGTCCGTAGATGAAATTAAGGACAAAAAGTGCTATGAAGCACTTCAAAATTGTCTGGCACCTTGCTCCATATGTAATAATAAGGAACTTAAAACAGGAGAGTTTAAGGAGTGGAAATATTATAATCCTTCTCTTGAGAAGTTTCTTATGCTTAAGGATACTATGGTAGAAGAGGATGGTCGAAGATATCGTATAGAGATAGCCATCGATGTGTCTGTTCAGGAAAAGCAGAAGGATTTGATACATAACTATAGGGATATGAGTGCCCTTGTTAATGAAGGTATAAAGATTGCCCTTCAAAATCCTAACCCGGACAAAGCCATAGATATAATCTTGGAATATCTAGGTAAGGCACTTCATGCGGAGAGAACCTATATATTTGAGAAAAGACCTAATGGTCATGATGACAACACCTATGAATGGGTGGCTAATGGAGTAACTCCGGAGAAGGATAATCTGCAGAATGTTCCACCTGAGGCATGCTCTAATTGGTATCAGGCTTTTAGAAAGCAACAGAATGTTCTTATAGAGGATATAGAAGATATTCGTGAAGAAAATTATATGCAGTATGAAATCCTGAAGGCTCAAAATATTAAGTCTATAGTAGTTGCTCCACTATATGATAACAAGAATGTAATAGGCTTTTATGGAGTTGATAATCCACCTGCCAAGTATTTGGAGTATAGCTCAGGGCTGCTTGAGATAGTGGGATATTTTATGGAATCTACTATTAGACGCCGTAACCTGCTTAAGAAGCTTAAGGCGGCCAGCTACAGTGATTATCTCACTAAGTTTGGTAACCGTCATGCTATGAATGATTACATAGAGAATTATCTTCCACAGAACAAGTCACTTGGAATTATCTACTGCGATATAACAGGCCTTAAGAAGATAAATGACACAGAAGGTCATGAAGCTGGTGATAAGCTTATATTAGATGCCTGTGGCTGTATGAAGAGAGTCCTTGGAAAGTACAATCTTTACAGAGTAGGAGGAGATGAGTTCCTATGTCTGTGTGTTGGAATCAATAAGGACACCTTAGAACAAAAGCAAAGTCAGTTAAAAGCGGATATGGAACAGCATGCTGTGGTTATGGCTGTAGGCTCCGCTTGGTTCGAAAATGGTTTTATTGATTTAGATAGAGCCATTACTCAGGCAGAAAAATGTATGTACGAGGATAAAATAGCATACTACGAAGCACACGGAATTGAGAAAAGATTAATATAAATAACTTTTTATGAAAAGTGTTTTCCATAGTTTGCATTTCTAAACTGATTGGGTGTAAGTCCGGTTTCTGACTTAAATACATTTATAAAATGGCTATGTGAGGAAAAGGAAAAATAATTACTAATATCTGAAGGTGAGTAGTCGCTGTATATAAGCATATTTGAAGCGGCCTCCACCTTCAGTTTTTTTATGTAATCACCTATGGTTAGACCTACCTCTTTCTTAAAAAGCTTGCATAGATAAGTTTTGTTCAGGGAAAGATGGTCAGCTAGAGAATCTAAGGAGATTTTCTCGTGGAGGTGTTCTTCGATGTAGCCAATACATATAGATATTTGCTTAGAGAAAACATTCTCTCGGCTAAGCTTTTTCATTCTTTTGGTAAAGTCAAACACAAGAGCTTGGTGTAGCTTGGAAATTTCCTCCTCGGAATTAAGCTTATCCATACGCTGAATATAGATATCGCTTAGGGTGTAGGCTGTCTCAGCCGGCATACCTCCCTCCATACAAAATCTTGTGATTAGAGCTACGGTAATGGTTAGGTGATATTTGAGATTTCTAAGCATATTGTCGGAGAGGGTTCCTAAGTTTTCGTTCTTGAGGGGAAGCATCAGCTCTTTGACTTTGGCAATATCCCCGGCCTTAACTGCATCGTAGAAGCTAAGCTCCCTGTTGTAGGCAAGGTGGGATATGTTTAACTCTCTATTTAGAAATAATTTGTGGGATAATATTTTGTTGGTTTGGCTTGATTTGTCTGGCATGGGCGTTCTCCTTATAGATAGATTTCTTACAGACGCAGTTAAACTATGAAAAGCTATTAATATATTTTTGCTTATATAATAATGTTTACATATACAATAGTGTCATTGTGGATAATATTTTACAATAAAAACAAATATTTTGATATAGGAAAAACAAATTTTTTGATAGATTTTTATTATCACATAACGGAACAAAAATAAACTAAATGGAGGGCAATTATGAAAAAGTTGACTAAGATCGTAATCGGGATTCTTGCAGTGCTAATCATAGCGGTGGGCATGGTAACTGCGGCGATGATAGGACGTGGAAAGAAGGACAAGGATTCTACAGAGACAACAGAGCAGGCGTTAGCTGATGAGGGAGGCTCTGCAGAACAAAGCACAGAGGCTGCTACAGAGGAGGCAGATGAAGAGGTAGCTATGGGCAGTGACTTATCCTACGAGGGGTATAACCTTGTGTGGGAGGATAACTTTGACGCAGAAACCCTTAACAGAGATGACTGGAATGTAGAGCTTCACGAGCCGGGCTGGGTAAATGAAGAGTGGCAGGAATATGTGGATTCAGAAGAAAACATCTACATAGAAGATGGCAAGCTTGTTTTAAGACCTGTAAAGACTACAGATGCAGAGGGAAATGATTACTATACCTCAGGTAGAGTAAATACTCAGAACAAGCATGATTTTACATACGGAATCTTCGAGGCAAAGCTTAAGGTGCCTGAGGGTGTAGGTTATCTTCCTGCCTTTTGGCTTATGTCTACAGATGAAAATGTATATGGTCAGTGGCCAAGATGTGGTGAGGTTGATATTATGGAGGTTCATGGTAGTGACACAACTACTAACTACGGAACAATCCACTACGGAAATCCACATAATCAGAGTCAGGGAACCTATACACTTGAGGGTGACACATTTTCAGATAGCTACCACATATTTACTGTAGAGTGGGAGCCTGGAAAGATTAGCTGGTACTTAGATGGTAATTTATATCACACTGAGTCAGACTGGTATTCAGTTACAGAGGGACAGGGTGAGCTTACTTATCCTGCGCCATTTGATCAGCCATTTTACATTATTTTAAATCTTGCAGTCGGTGGAAGCTGGGTAGGTTATCCAGATGAGACTACTGATTTTGAGAATGCCAGATATAAGATAGACTATGTAAAGGTTTATCAGAGAGATTCCTATGATGAGAATGTTGAAAAGCCTGTAAAGGATGTATCCTTTAGAGAACCAGCTGAGGATGGAGAGCTTCTTTTCAACCGTGATTTCTCTGAGGCAGAGGATTTAACAGATGAAGAGGTTTGGAAGTTCTTACTTGCTGAGGGAGGAGCTGCAGAGGCATCAATTGCTGATAACGAGATGACAATTACTGTTGATAAGTCAGGCTCCTTAGAGTACAGTGTACAGCTTGTACAGCCTAATCTTCCTATCAGAAAGGGCGGAACCTATGAGATTACCTTTGATGCTTATGCAGTAGAAGAGGATAGAACTATGATAGTTGCAGTTACTGCGCCTGAGGTTTCATGGATTAGATACTTCCCAGATACTAAGCTTGACTTAACTACTGAGAAGCAAAGCTATAAATATCAGTTTGAGATGACAGAGGAAAGTGATCCACACGGTCGTCTTGAGTTTAATATGGGAGCAGTAACATCTACATCAGACATTAAGATTAGCAATGTATCTGTTAAGGAGATAGCTTATGTGGAGCCGGTGGTAGATAATTCTAAGAAGGTTCTTGCAGATGGAAACTTTATCTATAACGGTAAGTTCCAGGAGGGTGAGAAGCGACTTGGCTTCTGGGAGATTGATAATCAGGCAGGAGCTACTCTTTCAAGCACAGATTGGTATGATGATAGAAAGCTTAAGATAGAAGGTTCAGGAATAACAGCAGAGAAACCTCTTGTATTTGCACAGAGTGACCTTGCTCTTATAACAGGTAATTATGTATTTACAGTATATTTGGAGGGTGAGGCTGGTAAGACAGTAAATGTATTCGTCGGTGGCGAAGCATTTGACATAGTGTTAGAAGAAGGTAAGACAGTCTATACTCAGAAGCTTACACTATCTGGAGAAGTTACAGATAAGTCATTCTCTATAAAGTTTGTTGAGCCGGGAGATTATCTGGTAGATAATATTAGCCTGGTTGAAGACAGCTTAATTAAGAATGGTAGCTTTGATGCAGGACTTTCTGGTTATGAGCCATATGCTTACACACCAGATGATGTAACTTGGGTAGTGGACAGTCTTACAGAAAACAATGCAGTGGATTTCACTATTAATAGAACAGGTGGAATGGCTTGGAATATTCAGTTAAAGCAGAATGGTATTGAGTTAGAAAAGGGTCAGTGGTACAGACTTACTATGGATGCTAAGTGCTCTATGGATAGACAAATCATGTTTGCACTTCAGAAGGATGGAAGCAGAAATAATGACGACTGGACACCTTATTCAGGTGAGAAGGTTATAGACCTTACTTCAAACTATCAGACTTATACTATCGAATTCCTGATGGAGGATGAAACAGACCTTAATGCAGTTCTTAGCGTATCTATGGGCGCTGTAAATGGACCTATTAAGGAACAGCACAGAGTGTTGATAGATAACATTCTTCTTGAGAAAATCGATGAGCCTGAAAATGCAGATGAGTTAATAGCAGAGCAGAATAAGGATGAGGAATAGGACAGAAGTATGACTTGTTATATTTTTCTACAAATGATAAAATGTTGGTATTATGGAGGGCAAAACTATGAAGCTATATAGAGGAATTAATTTTGGTGGTTACTTGTCACAGTGTGAGCATACACTTGAACATTATGCAACATTTATTACCAAGGAGGATGTAAAAAAGGTTAAGGATTTAGGCTTTGACCACATAAGACTTCCTATTGATTACGAGGTTTTAGAAACCCAAGAAGGCTATGAGTATACAGAGGGTATAGCATATGTTAATCAGTTTCTTCTCTGGTGTGAAGAGTACGAAATGGATGTGGTATTAGATTTGCATAAGGCCTATGGCTATGATTTTAATGATGCAGGAGATCCAAACAAGAATAACCTTTTTGCAAATGAGGAGTTACAGAAACGCTTTGTGGATTTGTGGACTAGACTTGCACAGCACTATGGAAAGCTTTCTTATGTTGCATTTGAATTACTTAACGAGGTAGTAGAGGAGCATGTGGCAGATAATTGGAACAAGCTTATTGATATAACTGTAAATGCTATAAGAAGATACGCGCCTAATACACCTATTATCTACGGTGGAATTCAGTGGAATAGCGCAAGAACCTTAAAGCTTCTTAACAAGCCGGAGGATGACAATATTATCTTTACATTTCATATGTATGAGCCACTTATCTTTACACATCAGAAGGCTTATTGGGTACCAAATATGCCTATGGATAAGACTATAGAATATCCTGCCACTATGGATTATTATAAGGAGATGTCTGCCCTTATAGGCTACAAGGGCAAGGATGTTACAGTGTCAAATTGTAAGGAGATGGGTAAGCCATTTCTTATAGAGATGGTTAGCGAGGCAGTGGAAGCCGCAAGAAAAGTAGGTGTTAAACTTTATTGTGGTGAGTTTGGCGTTATAGACAGAGCTCCTGTAGAGGACACACTCCGTTGGTATAGGGATATATTTGATGTGTTTAAACAGTTTGATATCCATGCTGCAGTGTGGTCCTATAAGGAGATGGATTTTGGTGTTACTGATGAGCACTATGCTCCTATAGCAGATGAGCTGTTTAAGATACTTACAACCTAATAAATTGTTATAAATGGTGCTAACTCTCAGAGGATTCCGGTGGAAAACTCTGGGAGTTTTTTAATGACAAAAAAGGTTGAATTTAGTATATTGTATATATGTTATATTGATATGGTTATGTACAAGGGGGTTATTGTATGGGCATATTATTTGTTGTTTTTTTGTTTTGTCTTGCCTTTTGGCTGGGAGTAAAATTTCTCAATAGGTTGGAACATAATTTTGAAACCAAGAAATCGGGAGAGCTTACACATTTTCAGGTGTTGTCACAGTGGGGATATGGAATAGCTCTGATATGGGTAGTACTATTTTTTATATTTTATGTATCACTTTGGGCAATTGAATTCATTGCAGAGATATTGATGCCTATAGTATTGCTTGTTATGCCATTGGTCCTTTACGTATTTACCGGAATAGTGCATTTTTCCACAATAAAGATGTATAAATCAAATCAGCTTGATTATCACGAAGAAAAGATTTACAAGATTTCAGGCGTTGCGTTTTATGTTGTGACTGCCCTTTTGATATGGGTGGTGGTATTTATGATTCGTGTATTTACTGGAGAGATATCGTTGATGTAGGGGGATATGGTATGGGATTTATTTTGCCAATTGCTGTAGTATTAACAATTATACTATTAACAAAACAGGAAGGATTGAATGGGGGAGAAAATATAGAGCAGGAAGAAAGCGCGCCTGTGATACAGGCAATGACAAGCTTTGGAAAGAAAATGGCAATATTTATAGTGATTTATATTTTCACTACAATAATTTTGGCCTGCTTTACATCAGCTATACCACTTTCCTGGTTTGACGAGCTTATTAGCTATATGGGGATTTCATGCTTTATTATGCCTCCGTTAGCATTTCATGTATATGTGGGGGTTTTTCATTTTAGAACACGTAGATTGTACAAGTCTAATCAGCTCTCAGATAAGGATCGAAGATCACATATTGTAAGTGGCATCACTTTTTACGTGTGTACTGCTTTATTGATTTGGGTTGTGTGGTTTTCTGTAGGAGTATTCACAGGTGAGATTCACTTAATGTAGGAGGAAAAAATTAATATGATATTTATTTTATTAATATTAGTCTTTGTGTTGGGATTGAAATTTTTTGAATCCATTAAGTGTTACAAAGCTGCTAAGGAAAAAGCGAGTGTAACCAAATATGAGATAATTACTCTATGGGGTTATGGATTAGGGTTTTCTGCAGTGGTCATGATGGTGCTTTCTATTGTCATAATTGTGGGTTGGTTAAATGACATCTTGTATTTAAATGATTTTTTAGAGAAACTGTTTTATATTTCTCTGTATTTGGGTTTTTTAATATTACCGCCAATAGAATATGTATTCTTGGGTATAGTACATTTTGTAACTATTAGGCCATACAGGCAAAATAAGCTTAATCACTTGGAGGATAAGATGCACATAACCACGGGAATAGTATTTTATGTACTTACAGTATTATTTGTATTGACTGTATGGTTTTTATACAACATGAGTGGACAATTATCACACATGTAGGAGGAATAAAATATGAACGACAAAAAATTTTATACCATTTTAGTGATTATATTGATATTAGGGGTGATAAGCACAGTTGCCTTAACCATATATACAGCGCAGCTTTATGACAAGTGTTCCATCATTTCTTATATTGCAAATG
>JAGALE010000035.1 GCA_017625335.1 Lachnospiraceae bacterium | reverse complement strand
TGCTGCTTCCAACACTACCTCTGCAAATTTTTTCTTCATCTCAAATTGAAAAAAGTAACTTTTTGAAGCTTTTTAATTGTAGTTGATATGTTCTTAATTTTTCTACTAATGATTTTAGCGATAGCTGCCTATGTGGTGACAGTACACATCCTAGCAATGAAAACATAATCCTACATTTAAGCTTCTGAACAGAACTTGATACTATAAAATTTATCTCACAATTTTCTACTCATATTATAGAAAAAGGTTGCATGAAAGCAACCCTTAATCTCAAATTCTATTCATAATGCATTACATTTTTGTATGATTATTCAGCTGTGCCTCAATATCTCTGCCTTCATACATCACACGAATTACTGTCACAAGTCCTGCATCTTTATCCAAAATATAAAATACCAGATAATTATCAACAGGCATTACTCTCATACCTCTGCTATGCCAAGGTTCTTTATCATAGGCTCTGTATTTCTCTGGAAATTGTTCAAGCCCTATAATATTCTCCTCTAACCTGTCTTGCTGGTTTTGCTCTTCCCTCAAGCATATCTGCATACCCTTTCTCCAGTTCTGCATCTAATTCTATTTCGCTCAATTCTGCCACATCTGCAGGTTTTGCAGTTGGTAGCTTGACTTCAAAAGGAAGTCCTCTATTTAAAATAATCTGTTTATAAAACATATTGATAGCATTCGATGCAGGAATACCAAGTGCTGATAAAATGCTCTCTGCCTGTTCCTTTACATCTGGTTCTATTCTTGCGTATAAATTAGCTGATTTTGTTGCCATAATGTAACACTCCTTCCAAAATATAAGTGTTTCCTTTTACCATCTACATTATAACAATCCGTCCGCACAATAGCAATACACATTAAGAATCCCGATAAATAAATTCGTATGATATTTCGCTATTTTATTCAGATAAATCATTTAATTCTTTTTCATATCCCATCGCATTAAAATTACCATCATTCCCATGCATATCTCGAAGCATAAGCAAACTAATCTTTGTTTAGGAGTCATATAGATATTTTTTCTTGGATACAGATTATGTATTTTTTTATTACTCTCTTCTCAATACTTATTGGCATAGTAAATGCCCATATATACATTATCATATTTATTCCAATCAACAAACACCCTTATCTTCTAAATAAACCTCTAATGTAGGAAAGATACTGGTCGGTGCATTGGACTGTTGTTCAAAATACTGTCCGTCTATATAACCAGTCATTACACTCTCACTACCATCATATAAATTTACATAGCGAAATACCCCATTTTCTGCAACAAAACCAATCTCCTGAACATAACTGCCTTTTATTACCATACTATATGACGCAGGATTATTTAAGTCTTAAAATATTAAAGTATCTTCTTTTGCCTGATACCACCATGATGATGTATAAATCTGTACACCATCCTCAGTAGTTACTAAATCTAATGCGCCTGCTGCCTGAACAGCTTGGTCAGGAGCTAAGTATCCCATAGGTATTAATGCTAAAGATAACACTAAAATACTGCATATTAATTTCTTCTTCATTCTCTCATTTCTCCTTTGTGAAAATAATTTGCCTTGCATGTAAAAATAAATTAAGCTCCACAATTCGGCATTGTCGGATAAATACCATTTGCTTCATTTTTAACTTTATTTTCCCAACTGCTATATGCTTCTAGATTTCCATAATCAAAAGTATTACCATTTTCATCAATATATCGAATCATAATACCATCTTTGAAGTATAATCTATGTTGCTCGTTATTATTATAAACAAATGCAAAATATAACTCTTGGTCATGATAAAAATACTCTCTTGTATAATCCCAATCATTATAACCAGATTTTACAAAGATTTTTACTGGATATCCTGCCTCATGATACATAGTCAGATTTTGATGTTCTTCAAGCATGTAACTTCCAAGATTATTCTGAGTGGTATAATAGTAATCTCTGATTGTTACTACTTCTGATTCAACATCAATATCACTTAGAGTTATGGTCATAGCTGGAGTCCCTGCAGTACTCACCTTATCATCCTCTTGTTCAAAAAGATACCAACTTAAATTATCTTCTGTAATTTCATAAGCGTCTTCGTAATGAATGTATTTAAACCCAGATACTAAAGCATCAAGTTCAGCCTCCTTTGCATTACACTCTGCTTCTGATACTTGAACATCATTTATATAATACTTACTCTCTGGTAAATCAATATCTACCCCAGATAATGTACATAACACTTCTGCACTTCCTGAATTCAATCTCAAATATTCAGTTGTAAACATTCCCATACCACTATAAGTATTTATAAAAATACTTTCTTTTGGTGCATAACTCATACCCCCATACTCACCAAAATTTCCTATT
>JAGALE010000373.1 GCA_017625335.1 Lachnospiraceae bacterium | reverse complement strand
CGATGATGACGGTCTTCAGAAGGCAGTTGTAATAGGTGGTGTTGTAACAGCTATTATTGTTGCTATTATTGTCATGATATTTGTGGGTAATTTCCTTGGTTGGTTCAACTTTGGCAACAAGGCTAAGAAGACAACAGAGAATACCTCGTCAGCTTCTACTGAGAAGGAGGTAGAGGATATTGTTATGATAGATGTTACAGGAGTTACTCAGGAGGCAGCTGTTAAGATGCTTACTAATGAGGGCTTCAAGAAGGAGAATATCCTTATAGAGGTAGTAAATGATGATACTGTACAGGAGGGCTATGTAGTAGAACAGAGCTTTACAGAGGGCACTCCGGTATCAGTAGAAGCTAAGATTACACTTAGGGTAAGTGGCGGTGCGGAGTCTGTTCAGGTACCTGACGTTACAGGTTATACAGATGATCAGGCTTGTACAGTAATTGATGAAGCTGGCTTTGAAATTGCTCATGCATATGAGTATAGCGAGGATGTAGAGAAGGATTATGTTATTTCTACAACTCCAGCAGCCTATGAGATGGCTCCTAAGGGATCTAAGGTTGTTATTACAGTAAGTAATGGTTCAGAGAAGAAGGAGACATCAGTTCCTAATATTTATGGACTTACTAAGGAGGAGGCTGTTACTTCTATAGAGGGAGCTAAGCTTAAGGTTGGTAACGTATCAGAGGAGCATCATGAGACTATGCCAGAGGGTCAGGTTATAAGCCAGAGCCCAGCTGCTAATAGTACTATAGAAGAAGGTCAGTCAGTTGATTTTGTAGTAAGTAAGGGACCAGAGGAGAAGGAAATTACTTATACAGCTAATATTAGTGGAACTATTACATGTAATGATACTGCATTAGAGGGTGCAGCTGTTACAGTTCAGGTATTGCTTAATGGTTCACCTGTGTATTCAGATACAATTAGTGGACTTACTGTAGGTTCATCCTATAATGTAACTGCTACAGTTCCAGGACTTGAAGCAGAGGGCGGTACAGCTGATTTTGAGATTCTTGATTCAAGCTCTAACAATGTTACAAGCTCATTCTCAAAGAACGTTAATGTTAGCTTCGATAAGGTTGAAGAGTAATCTATGCAGAATAATTCAGACAGCAAAAATAAAGGTAAAATAATAAAAGGGGTAGGTGGATTTTACTATATCCACCTGCCTGATAATAGAATATTTGAATGCAAGGCTAAGGGAGTATTTCGTAATCAAAAAATCAAACCAACAGTTGGTGATGATGTTTTGATCGATTTCATTGATGAGCAGGCACTTACAGGTAATATAGTGGATATATTGCCTAGAGAGAATTCTCTTATTAGACCTATGGTTAGCAACGTGGACCAGGCCGTAATAATATTTGCCCTATCTGACCCTAAGCCTAATTTTAATTTATTGGACAGATTTTTAATTATGATGGACACTCAGCAGGTTAAAACAATCATTTGCTTTAACAAGTCTGATCTTGTTTCAAATGTAGAGGCACAGGAGCTTAAGTCCATATATGAGAACTGTGGCTATGATGTGGTTATAACATCTACTTATGTGGATGATGATTCTACTGCATCACTTAAAACCATAATTAAAGGCAAAACTACTGTGTTTGCAGGCCCGTCAGGGGTGGGTAAGTCCTCTTTGCTTAATGCTTTGAATCCTAATGCAAAAGCTCAGACAGGTAGCATAAGTGAGAAGATAAAAAGAGGCAAGCATACCACTAGACATTCAGAGCTTATATGGGTAGGAGATGATACCTACATTATGGATACCCCTGGATTTTCATCTCTTTTTGTGGGTGATATGGAGTGTGAAGAGCTAAGAGAGTATTATGGTGAGTTTACGCAGTATCAGGATTCCTGCAAGTTTATAGGGTGTGTTCATATTAATGAGCCTGTGTGCGGAGTTAAGGCGGCTCTTGAATCAGGTCATATAAGTCAGCTAAGATATGATAACTATAAGCAGCTATACGAGGAGCTTAAAGCTAAGAAAAAGTGGTAATAATATAGTCTTAGGAGAAGAGAAGAATATGAGTAATATACTTTCACCATCACTTTTATCGGTGGATTTTAACAATATAGAGAGAGATTCAAAAATTATTGATGAGGCAGGTGCACAGTGGTTTCATCTTGATGTTATGGATGGTACATTTGTCCCTAATATATCCTTTGGGCCACCTGTTATAGAATGTATACGTAAGATAACTGATAGATTCTTTGACGTGCACCTTATGATAGTTGAACCAATAAGATATGTGGATGTATTTAAAGCTGCGGGGGCAGATATGATTACTGTTCACTATGAGGCATGTGAGGACCTAATGGCTACAATTAAAGCTATTAAGTCTGCAGGCGTAAAATGTGGAGTTTCTATCAAGCCGGATACATATGTAAGTGTTCTTGAAGAATATATTCCATATATTGATATGGTACTTATAATGAGTGTGGAACCAGGCTTTGGAGGACAAAAGTTTATGCCTAAGGCTATAGATAAGATTGCACAGACTAAGGCCTTGGCAGATAAGCTTGGTTGCAAAATAGATATAGAGGTTGACGGTGGAATAACCTTAGATAACGTTAAGTCAGTTATAGATGCAGGTGCCAACGTAATAGTTGCCGGTTCGGCGGTATTTAAGGGCGATAAGGCAGGGAATGTAAAAGCATTTTTGGAGATTATGAATGCATAATATCAAGATTGCTTGAATGGCTAGCGATTGAAATTGATTATTATGAGTATGTGGATAGCAGGTGGTTAAAATGAATCCCAAATATGTGTTAATAGTATCGGGAGGGGAAATAATCCCTCAGCAGTTATATGATATAACTAAAAATCGAGATTGCTATGTTATAGGCGTAGATGGGGCAAATAACATCTTAATGGAGCTAGGCATAGAACCAAATCTTATAATAGGTGATTTTGACTCCTGTAGTGAGACGGTTAAACATAAGTATTTAAGCTCATCTAAAACTAAGCTGCTTAATCCGGTGAAGGATTTGACAGATACGCATGCAGCGGTGCTTGAAGCTATTAAGCTTGCCCCTGAATTTATAACTATAATCGGAGCAACAGGTAAAAGATTAGATCATTTTATGGGTAATCTGGCTTTGCTTAAGCTGTGCTTGGACTATGGAATTAAAGCTGAGATATTAGACAAGCACAATCGTATTACAATGATAGATAAGCAACTTAAAATCAGTAAGCATAAGCAGTATGGAAAATATGTATCGTTGATACCATTTTCAGATGAGGTGACAGGGATAACATTAACTGGCTTTGCCTACGGACTTTCAGATGCTACTATGATAAAGGCTGATACCATAGGTATCAGCAATGAAATAAGAGAGGAGGAAGGCTTCATAACCATTAAGACAGGGTATCTAATGGTGATGGAGACTAAAGACTAATGACAACTTGGTTAATAGTTGCACTTGGTATCTACATGACAGTTATGCTTTTTATAGGTATTAGGAGTGCAAAGAAGAACAAAAATGCAGTTGATTACTTCCTTGGAGGACGTAATCTTAACGGATGGGTAGCAGCTCTTTCTGCTCAGGCATCAGATATGAGTGGATGGCTTCTTATGGGACTTCCTGGTTGTATCTATGCATTTGGTACAAATCAGGCATGGATTGCTATCGGACTTTTTATCGGTACAGTACTTAACTGGATATTTGTATCAGGAAGACTTAGAAGATACACAATTAGATCGGGCAATGCTATGACTATTCCTGAGTATCTCAGTAACAGATTTAAGGATGAGAAGAAGATACTTATGGCAATATCAGCTGTTGTAATGGTTGTTTTCTTCTTGGTTTACACCGCTTCATCCTTTGCAGCAGGTGGAAAGCTTTTTGTATCGATCACAGGTATGGATTATCACATGGCTCTTATGGTTGGCGCAGGTGTTATTCTTCTTTATACGCTTTTTGGTGGATTTCTTGCTGTATGTGAGACTGATTTTATTCAAGGGCTTATGATGTTGGTTGCAATTCTTGCCGTGCCAATAATTGCAGTAGTGCTTATGGGAACTGGTAATATTGTACCAAACCTTAGAGAGAGCGGACTTGATGTAAGTGTTAGTGAATTCCTTAATGTATTTAACGAGGGTGGAGAGCCTATCTCAGCAGTAAGTGTTCTTTCACAGCTTGCATGGGGTCTTGGATATTGTGGTATGCCACATATTCTTGTAAGATTCATGGCAATTAAGGATGAGAAGGAGCTTGGTAAGTCAAAGAAGGTAGCTATAGTTTGGGTGCTTCTTTCTCTTGCAGTAGCTTGTATTATAGGTGTAGTTGGTAGAGCATATCTCTTCCCACAGATTCTCGGTACTGAGAATGCAGAATATGAGAATGTATTCATAGAGATGATTAAGAAGATGTTTATGGATGATATAAAGATTCCGTTTATAGGAGGTATTTTCTTATGTGGAATTCTTGCAGCCATAATGTCTACTGCTGATTCACAGCTTTTGGTTTCGTCATCATCTATTGCTAAGGATTTGTTTGGTGGTGTTATCATTAAGAACATGAATGAGAAGAAGATGATGATTGTTAGTAGATTAACAGTTCTTGTGGTAGCTGTAATTGCATTTGTTATTGCATGGAATCCTAACTCAAGTATTATGGGACTTGTGTCAAATGCATGGGCAGGCCTTGGATCAGCATTTGGACCTACAATACTTCTTTCTCTTTATTGGAAGAGAATTAATCTGTATGGTGCTATGTCCGGTATGATTAGTGGTGGACTTACTGTAATATTGTGGGATAATATTAAGCTTATTAATGTAGATGGTGTTAAGCAGACTTTAGGCGCATATACAGGTGTGTACTCACTTTTGGTTGGCTTCTTTGTAAGTATGGCATTCATAATTATTGTAAGTCTTGTTACACCTAAGGTAAGTGATGAGGTTATCCAGGAGTTTGAAGATGTTAAGAATGGCAATGTATAATTCGCTATTTTAAATTCTTTAAAGATAGACATTAAAAAACCCGGTTACTTAACCGGGTTTTTAACATGTTATAATTTAAAGAGAGGATTTATGAAAAAAACTATACTCTTATTGTAAAGGTAAATTGTGAACAAAGTTTAAACAACTTTAAAAGAATTGGTTAATTATCTTAGGAGAAATTATGAATTTTAGTGTTAAACTGCTTGTTTTAGGCAAAGTAAAAGAAGAATTTTATAGAAATAAGCTAGAAGAATATTATTCACAGATTAACAAGAAGGTGAAGCTTCAGGTTATAGAGCTTACTGACGAAAGTATTCCAACAAATCCTAGTCAAACCGTTATAGATAAGGTAAAGGCAATGGAAGGTGATAAGGTTCTCTCCCACATAAGTGGAAATGATTATGCTGTTGCGCTTTGTATAGAGGGGAAAAGTACAGATTTAACTAGTATGAAAAAACAAATTCAAAAGGCTATGAATAATCAGTCAGATAGTATTGTATTTATAATCGGTGGCTCCTTAGGCCTTGATCAAAGAGTTGTGGATAGAGCTAATTATAAGCTTAGCTTCTCTAATATGACATTTCCTCACCAGCTTATGAGAGTTATGCTGGCAGAACAAATTGCCATGGCATTATAAATATATATAAACTGTTTACAATATATGGTGTAAAATATACTACATAAAATTTGCTTGAATTTTTTAATGTTTGCCACATTTTCATAAAAAAATTCTGTAAGACAATATTTTACTTGTGATAAGTGATATTATTCATAATGGTATAGGCTCTGTATATTTGTTCTGTAAGAACAATAGTGGTAAGCTCAGGGCTCATTGAAAATGATGATAGGTTAAAGCAGCTTGCATTATTGTCAAATTCTTCGGTAGCATTATATGAGCTTTCGCCAATATTGGTACCCGTGCTTTTTATCAAAAATTCTATACAAGAAATCCCGGCAAGATTATCGCTTTCTATAAGCTTGGCTAAGCCTGGCGAAGTAGGAGAATCAGGTCCGGGTGTGACAATATAAAGCTTTGAACCTGATTTAAAGTTAGCTTTGCTTATATCCTTATATGTCTTTATTGCCACCTTGCAAAAGGGAGAAGTTCTTTTGGTGTATTCATCTATAGCAAGCTTTGAATTTTTATCAAATTTTCTAACATCTACATGAATTATGATTTCCATATATATCAACCTTTGTATTATAAGTTTTTATAAATATTCAAAATTCATTTCTGCATAAATGCAGTTGAAATCCATAGCCAAAATCTTGAAAAATATTGTAACATATATCTTCTAAAACATCAAAAAAAATGTTATCATAGAAGTAGCGGACAAAAAACATAATTTGAGGTTGTATTACAATGAATAATAGAAAAATATTAATACTAGACATAGACGGAACACTTGTTAATTCAAAGAAGGAGATAACACCTGAAACTTTGAAGTACCTGCTTAAGATACAGGAACAGGGACATATAGTAGCTTTAGCTTCAGGAAGACCATATCCTGGAATGAAGGCATTTGCCAAGCAGCTTAAATTGCAAGAGTACGGTGGATATGTGCTATCCTTTAATGGTGGTAAGGTGATAAGCTGTAAGACGGAGGAGGTTGTATTCCAGAAAGCAATACCTAACTCATATCTTAAAACTATTTATGATTATGCGATTTCAAACCAATTGGGAATGGTTACATATAAGGGAGATGAGGTACTTACCGGTACAGAGATAGATGGCTACATGGAGTACGAAGCAAGATTGAATTCTATGGTGATTCATAAGGTTGATGATTTCTTAGATGCTGTGGACTTTGATATGACAAAATGCCTCCTTACTGCTGAACCAGCTAAGGCGGAAGTGTGTGAAAAGGAGCTTGCTGAGCTTTTATCTCCCGGTCTTAATGTATTTCGTTCAGAGCCTTATTTTATAGAGATTACCACAAAGGGAGTGGATAAGGCTGAGTCTGTGGATAAGCTTGTTAAAGCAATAGGGATGAAACAGGAGGATACAATTTGCTGCGGAGATGGTTTTAATGATTTAACCATGGTGCAGTATGCAGGAGTTGGAGTGGCTATGGGTAACGCCCAACAGGTTGTAAAGGATAATGCGGATTATATAACAGCATCCTGTGATGAGGATGGCATAGTTCAGGTTATTAAAGAATTTATATTATAAGAACGGAGCTATAGGATGAATAAAGCTGATATATTGGCAGGGTTACAAGAGCATAACCTTGATGAAGACAATAGAATAAAGCTAGAGGATGTAATTGAGATTAATGCTTCTGAATTTGAATTATATAAGGAAGCCGTGTGGGGAAATATCAAGAGAACATTTCCTGAGGGAAAGCTTATAGTAAGAAAAAATTACATAACCAAGGAAGAGGGAATATCTGCCGGAACAGGTATATTTCAAGGACTTGAGGGCGTTGATGCCTCAGATAAGGATGGCGTAATCAATGCTATTAAGAGGGTTGGAACAGAAAGCTTTGATGCGGATGATGTTAATGAAGTGGTTATTCACAGAATGTATGACAACATGGTTATGTGTGGTGTTTGCTATACTAGAGATATATATTATGGTCGCCCATATTATATGGTTGTATATAACTATATGGACGAGATGAGAGATAATACAGTAAGAGCAAAGTCAAGAACAAAGTGGATTGCTAATAATGTATCTAGAGAGTTTTTGGATGAAAACTTTATGAATTTAATAGCTGTTGCAAGAGATTTGGAAATCGCTATTGGTATACAGGAGTTTAGTATAGAGTTCGGTATAGATGAAAGTAACAATATTGTAGTGTATCAGGTAAAACCTATGGACAGGTTGGTTGGTAGCCATATTCTTATGACCGATAGAGAGTTTTCTGATACAAAGGCATTTGCAAAATGCAATTACCTCGATACACATCATATTATGTCTCATCAGGCTTATTGGAATCCTTCTAAGATGATAGGTTCAGAACCAAGACCACTTGATTATTCCCTGTTTAAAGGAATACTTACATCGGGAATATGGGGAGAGACTATTAAAAAGCTTGGGTATGAGGATGCTGATGGTAGCCTTATGCATAGAGTTGGTAACAAACCATATGTATCCATAGACTGCTTATTTAATGCCTTAATACCAGCGGGAATGGATAGGGTTTTGAGAGATAAAATATTTAATTATTATCAGAATTCACTGACGGATAATAAGAGAAGACACAAAAAGGTGGATAGCGCAGTTGTGTTTGGATCCTACAACTTCTCTACTGAAAGACGTCTGAACAAGCTTGGTCAGTATGGTTTTTCTAGAGAAGAAATAGACGAATTTGGCAATTGTCTGCAGAGACTTACAGAGAATATAATCGAGGAATACGAGGAACTCCATGATCAGGATATAGAGGCTATGACTAAGCTTATGATAACAAGAAGAAGAGTCAGAGAGCTTAAGCCTATGGAGGAAACCAATAGTATGAAGCTTTATAGCTATATATCAGAACTGATTGAGGCTATGAGAAATTATTGTTCTCCTGGATACACTAGACAGGAAAGATGTGAGTTTATAGCAAAGGGCTTTTGTAATTCCTTAGTTAAAGAGGGATATCTTAAAAGAGAGGATATCGACGCATTTAGATTATCCTTGGATACAGTGTCTAGCTGTTTTAAAAAGGATTTTGAGGATTATGCAAGTGGTAAGCTTAGCTGGCAGGACTTCGATAGCAAATATGGTCACCTTCGTATAAGCATATGTGATATAAGAGCTCATAGTTATAGAAAACTATATAGCAATCTTGAAACTGTTAGAGATTATGAGCCTGCCCGAAGAAAAAGAGTATCAAAAGAATTAGATAGGTCGGTTATTGAGAAGGCTTTATCTGAGTCTAAGCTGAATGTTGATGTAGACAAGCTAATAAGCTTCATTAATGGCTCTAGTGAGCTTGCAGATAGTTATAGGTTTGAGTATGCAAAGTCCATAGGATTGCTTCTTGATATTATAGCACGGTTAGGTGAATTGATAGGTATAGATAAAGAGGATATGTCATATCTTGAGATTCAGGATTTGGATGCATATCACAGTAGAGATTCTTATGTTATGACTATTGATGCAAGAAGAAATATGTATCATGCATATTCATATTTGGTGCTGCCTGATGTGATAATTAACGTAGGAGACATAGATGTTATCGATATTGATGAAGAGATACCTGATTATCTTACTGATGGATGTGTATCAGGAGATGTGGCCTATTATGACGAGGGCCATGATATAGATGTAGCAGGTAAGATAGTTCTTCTGTCAAAGGTTACATTAGCTTATGACTGGATATTTACTAAGGATATAAAGGGAATCATAACCAAGAAGGATACTAAGGATTCTAGAATTGCCAAGAGATGTAGGGAGCTTAATATTCCGGCTGCCTTAGGCTGTGG
>JAGALE010000034.1 GCA_017625335.1 Lachnospiraceae bacterium | reverse complement strand
GTGTGACATTAGGGTTATTATCTGATGTAGGAAATTTACAAAGTATTTATATAAGTGATTATCCTATGCAGTTAAAAAATATAAGACTGTCATTATCTTCAACATTTTCTGCTATCAGAAGTTCAATCGTTAATTTTAATCATCCAGTTAGTCTTAATGGTGCAATTTCAAGAGTTCGTTCTGCAAGTAAAGATATGAGATTTTATGGCTCTTTATCAGATTTATTGAATTCTAATCCAATTACTGCTGATTATTTTAAAAAGAAGTGTGATAGTAGTGAAGAAAATTATAAGGCTGAGATTGAGGAGTATATAGATATATCATCCTTTGAACAGAATTGTACAAGTTATAAACATTCTGGTAAATATAAAGAATTTCAAAAGAGAGTTAGGGGTACTGATGATATTTCAGCTTATGTAGATGAATTATACCGTAAGAGTGGCTATAATAATTCTGGTAAATCTCCTAAAAAGAAAGCTCAGTAAATAGTATTTGGAGTTTTAAGTCAATATATTTTATTTATTCTATACATTTTTATGGAAGGAGTGCGAGCATGTCTGATGTAGTTGAGTTAGCAGAAAACCCTTATTCTCGGTTAATTGCTTGGGAAGTTTGGAATTTTATGAGTATTGCTCATGCTAAGGCAGAGTTTGATGAACGTAATATTTTAAACTTTAAGGGGTATAATGATAGTGGTAAATCTGCTATGTTACAAGCTTTAAAAGTATTAGTTGCGAATACTAATCCTACAAAACAGGTAAGCTTTATTCAAGATGATAAGGATTATTTCAGAGTTATTGGTTATTTTTCTGATGGTATAACAATCTTAAGAGATAAGTATATTAATGGTCAGTCTTTATATGAGATGTATAAAGATAACACTTGTATTTATTCTTCAAAACAAGGTAATACATTAACACGTATTACAGATGTTCCTAAGCCTATTGCAGATTATTTAGGTCTTATTATGTATGATGGGGTATGTCTTAATGCTAGAGCATGTTTTGAGAAGCAGATTGGTGTTCAGACCACTGGTGCAGAGAACTACAGTATGTTTAATGCAGTACTTAAATCTGAGGAGATTGCTTCTGCAGGTAAGATGTTAAATAATGATAAGAATAAGTTATTAGCCGACATCAATACCTATGAGAATGAATTATCAACTTATAAGACATTGATTTCTGAAACAAAGGATATTACAGAGGGTATGATTACTTATCTTAAGAACTCTGATTCTGCTGTAGATTCTTGTGATGAAGCCTTAGTCAAGTTAGGAGATATTAACAATATTATAACAGCATTAAGTCAGATTGCATTATACCCTGTCTTAGATGCTATTGAAACAGACCAGTTAAGTACATTAGCTAATATAGATGCTTATTACTCTGCATTAAGTGAAATTATTGTTTACCCTAATGTGGATGTTATTTCTGAGGATGATATTGAAAAGCTTTCTTTATTAGCAAAGTTACAACATAGTGTTGAACAGTTGTTTGAATTGCCTAATATTCCAGAGGTTGCTGAAATTGATATTTCTGTATTAGAACAGCTTAGTAACATTAAAACTCTTAAAGAAACTCTTGATAATTGTGTTGTAATGCCAGAGGTACCTAATATCGAAGATGCTATTGTAAAAAGTTTAGAAAATATAAATATGATTCTTTGGGGTATTGCAGATTGTACAGCAACTATTCAGGATATTGATTCAAAACTTGAGAAGGGTTCACAAGAGTTGGATGAACTTAATAAGGAATTATTAGCTCATGGAGTTAAACTTGTTAAGTGTCCAGATTGTGGTGCAATGTTTGACCCAGATGGAGTTCATGGACACTAAGTCAAAGGCTTTTATAGCTGTCTTAGTTGCTTGTTTTACCTCTTTATTTATTTTTATATTTTCTTTAGTTTTTGTACACGGTTCTGAACGAATTTATAGCACAACTTTTAAATACGGAGATATTGAATCTTCTGTTGAAGTAGCTAATACCTATACTTTAGCTTATTTTAACGAATTGCGATTAAAGCAAAGTGAGTTTTTGATAAGCCCTTTAGCAGTACAAGGTACTCTTTATAGTTATTATCAAAGTACACATAAAGAGAATTTAGGTATTTTTGAAAACATGAATACATCAATACAAAATTGGTACAATTCAGGGGTAGTCTTTACTGAGTCAGGTTTTCATACATTATTACCTAATGATATGGATTTTTCAGTAGAAAGTCTTAATGCAAAGATAGTTAATTTAACAAATAAAGTTGTGCAAAATGGCGGTTCATTCTGTAGTGAGACTGATACATACAGTATTGTAAATTATGCTTTAATTCTTGAAAATAGTGTTAAAGTAATAGATAAAAATTATATTTGTTATAATGGCGAAGCATTAGTTTCTGATACCATTGTAGGTATTCCATTTGATGAATATACGTTGTATCTATCGAATACGGATAATCTTAATTATGAAGATGCCGTTTTTCAGAAAAAATACTGCACTATTCAACTTCCAGTTAGTTATGCAAAGTGTTCTAGTAGGTTAAAAAGCCTATCAGAAGTTCTTAATAGTGAAGAATTAGATATAGTTTCTATCTGTTGTTTTGGGGTAGAAACTACAGATACAATCGAAGCTATAAGTTCATTTGATTTTATCTTTAGTTCTGGTTTTTCATTTGCACTTGTAAATAACGAAACTGGTTATATAACATTGATTGGAAAACGTTGATTCAGTTTTTAATTGGTTTTTGAAGATTTGAATAATTTGGTATAATATGTGTAGTATCTATATGAATTACCATAATTAAATTACTTAGATTAAAGTTTAAGTTTTTTAGACGATATCGAATTTTTCGTTCCAATACTTTGTTACGATTTGCGAACTTTCCTCTCTTTAGCTTCGGGTGATTTTAAAAACCTGAAGCTATGTTCGCAAATCTAAAGTTCCATAGTGAGCAAATTTTAAACGGAGGTTTTTGAAATATGAATGATTTTGATACAAACGAAATTCTTCAATTAACTGGTTATAAGGTTAAAGAAAGAGATACTGTAACAAAAAATATTGTTATCGAAAATTCAAGTGGTGCTGTTAAGACTATTACACCTGCTGAGTTAAATGTGTTACTTAATGCAAAGAAGTTAACAAGTGGTGTTATACCATTAGACACTACGAGTACAAATGTAAGTAGTCCTTACTATCTTGAAGTAGAATTTAGTTTCGGTGATAAGGTATATTACACAGGAAAAGATTTGGGGTATTCAGATAATAAGTCTGAAGCAAAGGCATTTAAGAAGCTTGAACAGGCTACACATACAGCTATAAAGGTAGCTAATAAGTGTAAATATGCTTTTATTCATGTTTGTGGCACAAAAGTTGTTGCTCAGGATGGTGCTGTTGATATTGAGGATTATAAGATTGCTGAAGAAAATGATGTTTTTTCTGATAAGTCTGATGATTCTAATACAGAAACAGTTGTCGATGATGATGACATCTTTGCAAGAAATAACTAAGTCGAGAGGAGTTTACTATGTATAATAAGATTTATGGTGGAAGTATTATGTTTATTGGTGATTTACATTTTAGTGATGTGTTTACTGGTAAGCATAAAAATTACTTAGCAAATTGTTTCTCAGTTCTTGGTCAGATTACTAATAAAATCAATGAGAAGAAACCTAAAGCAGTATTTTTAGGTGGAGATATTATTGGTTGGCTTGAAACAAACATTAAAGACCGTCAGGTACTTTCTATGTTCTGCAAGGTATTAAGAGAGTGGAATGAGGTTTGTCCAGTTTATACTGTTCGTGGAAACCATGATATGAAGGGGTATCCAGATTTCCTTTTTTTATCTGAATTTGGTCTGATTATCACTTCTAGTATGTGTGGTGGTTATGTTGATTATTATGGTTATGAAGGTCAGGAACAGCCAGAAGTAAGACTTCATATTGTTGATTATAATGATGAAACAAGAGCTTTAGACCTTGCTCCAGAACCTACAAG
>JAGALE010000372.1 GCA_017625335.1 Lachnospiraceae bacterium | reverse complement strand
TGCGATTTTGGTATGGTGTTACGAGATACATCAATGTATGGGTTAAGAGAAAAACTCACTAGAAATAAGCTTAACAAGGATAAATTTGAACTATTCATAAACTCTGTATTATTTACAGGTAGAAAATAGGAGGATAACATGGGTACATACAACATAAGACTAGGGTCAATGTTATCATTCGATGAGGAACAGGAAAGAGACATAATAAGTGCTATAGAGGCATTAAATGCAAGTCATCAAACAGGTAAGTTCTTATCTAACCTCATTAGGATAGCACTTGAGAACCCTGAAATCTTAGATGTTAAGGACGGTAAGTATGAGAAAGGTGTCATTATAAAACAAATGGATAGCCTTGGAATGACATATGGCAGATACCAGTTTATTAACTCAATAACTAAAGAAGTTGATACAATGAAGAAAAAGGTTGATGACATATATAATATGGTATTAAAGGTATATATGTTATCTCAAATGGGTAAACATTTAGGGCTTGAGCAAAAATCTGATAACTTATTGTCTGCAACATTTATACTTGAGAAACAAGTAAAAGAATTACAAGATACTCTAGGTATAGCACTTACAAGTTCAGCATTTATAGCTAATAAGAAGGATGATGCTAAGAAAAGAGCAGATGATGCACTTGAATACATACTTGATACATACAGTGATATAGTAAGTGAGCTTAAAGCTAGGTTAGAGGTACAAAAAATTGAGGTACCAATACCACAGAGTTTACCAGTGCAGAACATAAGTAATGCACAACCACAAGTTAGTGCACAGCCTATTGTAAAACCTATGCAACCTGTACAGCCTGTACAGCCTGTAGTTAATTCAACTGTATTGCAACAGAATAGTTTGGATAGCTCAGGAGATGAATTAGTGGATTTTGGTAATGCGGATACAGACCTGCTTACTGATTTCTTTGGTGATGCATTATAATAGGAGGTAAAAACTTGTGAGTTTTGATAAGTTATTTAAACTTGTAGATGATAAAACACAATCATTTATACAAAATTTATCAAGTGGATATATTGAAGTGCCTTATATAATGTCTGAAACACTTAAAATATTAGAAGATGACAGTGTATTTTGTAATATAGTTTCAGATAGTAATAAAAAATCATTATGTATAATGCTCGACCAGTATTTTTCTGATTGTTGGAGCATGTATATAGATGATATGAAACTTGATAAATTACTAAAGTACGGTAAGATTGAAATATATAAAATAGACGCAGCAAACGGATTAAGATACGCTACTACAAACGAAGTAGCACAAGGAGTCAAAGGTTTAATTGGTGAATACATATATCCCGCAGGTGAGGACATATATAAAAAATTGTGTTTACTTGAATGGTCATTTAATGGGATAAGTTACTATTTCAGACAGGCTGGCTATAAACTAAATTATGACTCTAACGGTAAAGTTACTAATACATTTTATGAAATGATTCAGATGTGTGCTAGAGATTTAAAAGACACATTTGAGTGGTTATCTGACAAAAATGAAGTTACTAAATCAATTAATAGAATTAAGAAACTTCAGAAAAGTAAAGGATACAAATATTCTTCGTATGAAAAAGATGAAATAATAGAGGATATATCAATAAAACAG
>JAGALE010000371.1 GCA_017625335.1 Lachnospiraceae bacterium | reverse complement strand
ACTGTTACTACCAAAAAAGTAACCCCACATATATTAAGACATACACATGCTTCACTGCTGATGTCTCAGGGAGTTAATATAGACACTATATCAAGACGATTAGGACATGAAGATAGTAAAATCACAAAGGAAATCTATCTGCATGTTACTAAGTTATTAATCGAAAAGGATAAATCTCAAATTGAAGGCATTAATTTGTTGTAACTTTATCCCATTTTTATCCCAAATATTTTCGAAAACGCAAAAAAGCCTTGAAATCCAAGCATTTCAAGGCTTTATATTTTGAGTTCTAATGCACCAGAGAGGAATCGAACCTCCGCACATGGCTCCGGAGGCCATTGCTCTATCCACTGAGCTACTGATGCATAACATTTGACTTATCAATCATCAACTGTTCCCTCAGTTCATTGACATCCCTGAACCTTTTTTGTTCTCTTAAATATCTTATAAATTCAATTCTTACTTCCCTATCATATAAATCCCCAACATAATCTAATATATGAGTTTCTACAGTAACCTTATTATTCTCTGATATTGTTGGGTTGTCTCCTATATTGGTTATTCCCTTATACAAGTTCTCGTCAACAAAAACACGGGTTTCATAAGCTCCATAAGGCGGAAGTAGTTTATCATCAGGCGGAATTTGATTAATAGTAGGAAAATCTATGGTTCTACCAAGCATCCTTCCTCTACTAACTAGTCCTTTTATAAAATAATGTCTTCCCATAAAATCAGATACCGATTCCATCTCGCCTTTGGATATCAAGTCTCTAATTAAAGAAGAACTAACTATCTGATTATTGACAGACAGCTTCTCAATGGGAATAACCTTATACCCAAATTCTTCTTGATAGGCTATAAGGGTTTCTATTGTACCTGATCTTTTATTACCAAAGCAAAAATCAGTACCCACAACAACATACTTTGCATGAAGCTTATAATAAAGCACCTCTTTTATAAAATCATAGGGCTTCATACTAGCAAAAGAAGGTGTAAATTCACAGTCAACATTATAATCAACACCCAAGCTTTCGAGTATAGCTTCTCTATCTACTCTAGTATTAATCATTTTACTATTATTTATGTTAATAGTAAAGACCACGCTACTTAATCCTTCACATTTTGCCAAATTCAATATCTTATTAACTAGAAGTATATGCCCCCTATGTAAGCCCTGAAATTTGCCTAGTGCCACTGCTGTATTATGTAATTGTGCCTCATCATAGGTTAAAACCTTCAAGCTAATACCTCATATTTACAAAAACATCTTATATGGCTTGTAATTATTCTCTGTTTTATTATATTCATAAAGAGCTATAAAATCAAAATTATCATACACTCTAATTATATCTGTTTCAGGCTGAATTCCCGCATCTAGCTTTGTCAACTGATTAAGATATAGTTTATTTCCATTATATAAATATTTTGAAAAATCCTTCTTTATTCTATATCCAGTATAATGCTTAAGCAATGCATCTACAGGCAGAATATGTTCTTCTAATTTACTCTCATCTCTTAATTTTTCAATTTGTGATAACTTAAGAGAATCCTTTAGCAAAAAGCCATGTACCTCACTTCTAGTCAAACCTGTTAAAGTTCCACCAACACCAAGCTTTTCACCTATATCTCTGCATAAGCTTCTAATATAAGTACCCTTCGAACAGTGCACCTTAAAGCTAATATCCGGAATATTAACCTGTATATCTTCAATAGAAAAAATTTCAACTAGCCTAGGTTCACGTTCAATGGTAACTCCACTTCGAGCATACTCATACAGCTTCTTTCCATCTTTTTTTATTGCAGAATACATAGGCGGAATCTGATTATACTCTCCTATATAAGACTCAATCACCCGAATAATTTGTTCTTTTGACAAATCTTCAGGAACATCCGCTTTAGACAGTATCTCACCTGTAATATCCTCTGTATCGGTAGATATTCCTAATCGCATTGTTGCTTCATATTCCTTACTTCCTGAAGTAATCATATCAACCAGCTTAGTTCCTTTACCAAGACATACCATCAGAACACCCTCTGCCATAGGATCTAAGGTTCCTGTATGACCTATTTTCTTTTGCTTTAATATGCCACGAAGCTTAGCAACCACATCAAAAGATGTATAGCCCGACTCCTTATACACATTTATTATACCATCTATCAAGAATAATTCTCCCTGCTATAACTGTTCTTCTACCATCTTAAGAATCTTGTCCAAAGACTCCTCATAGTTACCTTCAATAGATACACCTGATGCGCGAATGTGTCCACCACCACCAAGCTCTACCGCTATAACACTTACATCAACCTTTGACACTGAGCGAAGACTAAACTTAAAGGAATTTTCTCCATTCTGATAACCTAATATGGCAACCTCTATTCCCTCTGTTACCCTTAGTTTATCGATGATTCCGTCAGTATCATCCTTAGATGAGCCAAACATCTCAAAATCCTCATCTCTTATACATGAAGCTATGACTTTTCCATCCATATACAATTTGGAATCCATCAAAGCCTTACCTGTAAGTCTATTTTGTGTGTATCTTACTCTATAGAAGGTTTCATCAATAATGAACTGTGTATCTATACCCTTTGCAATAAGCTTACCAACTATAAACATAGTCTCATCAGATGTTGCTGAATATTTTAATACACCTGTATCGTGAATAATTCCCATATAAAGACATTCTGCACATGGCTTTGAAATTTTTTCCATGTCAAAAAATCTTGAAACAACCTCACAGGCTGATGATGCATCAGGATCACAATAATATAAATCACCAAAGCCTAGATTACTTCTGTGATGGTCTATACAAATTGTGTTCTTAGCATTCTTAAATATATTAGCAAACTCACCATGTCTATCTGTATCGCTACAATCAACAGATATAGAAAGATCATAAATCAGTTCAGATGGTTCATTAATTATATCCATAGCACCTTTTAGAAATTTGAATTTTTCCATAATAGGTTCAAGATATACATCAACCCTCTTCCCTGAATAATTATCCATAATATAATTATACATTCCAAGACTTGAACCAATGCAATCTCCATCCGGCTTAATATGACCAACAATAGAAATTGTATCACAACGTTCAATCATTTCTAATAATTTTTTCATAAGATAATCCTTTAATTATTCAATACGTCATCGATTTTCTTAGACATTTCAATACCGTACTCTATGGAATTATCAAGCACAAAGGTAAGCTCTGGCGTATTTCTAAGATTGATACTTCTAGCTAACTCTCTTCTTATATATCCAGCAGCATTCTTCAAGCCTTCAATAGTTTCTTTTCCTGACTGCTCATCTCCAAGCACGCTTATAAATGCCTTACAGTATTTTAAATCCGGAGTTACTATGACATCAGTAACTGATGTCATAGGATTTATTCTCGGATCTTTTATCTCCATAGTAATAATTCTGCTAAGTTCTCTTTGAACCTCGCCATTTATTCTTTGATTTTTATGACTAGTTTTCTTCATAAATGCTCCTTATTTTCTAGGAACCTCCTGCATGATGTAAGCCTCGATAACATCAAACTCCTTAATATCATTGAAGCCATCCATAACAAGACCACACTCATAGCCAGTCTTAACTTCCTTAACATCATCCTTAAATCTCTTAAGTGATGCAAGAGCTCCCTCAAATATCAACTCACCCTCACGAGTTATTCTTACCTTACAATTTCTCTGGATTGTACCATCAAGAACATAAGAACCAGCAATAGTACCAACTCCTGATGCCTTATAGGTCTGTCTAACCTCTGCATGACCGATTACCTTCTCCTCAAATATAGGATCAAGCATACCCTTCATAGCAGCTTCTATGTCCTCTATTGCATTATAGATTACTCTGTAAAGTCTTATATCTACCTTTTCTCTATCTGCAGCATCCTTAGCCTGATTATCTGGTCTAATATTAAATCCAATGATAATAGCATTTGAAGCTGAAGCAAGGTTAACGTCAGATTCATTAATTGCACCAACACCTGAGTGGATACACTTAACAACAACCTCTTCATTAGAAAGCTTAAGTAAGCTTGCTTTTACAGCCTCAACAGAACCCTGAACATCCGCCTTAATGATAAGATTAAGCTCCTTAAGGTTACCCTCCTGCATCTTAGTAAACAGGTCATCTAAAGACATTCTTGATCTAGTATCTGCAATAAGCTTCTCCTTGCCTCTAGTAATAAATGCTTCTGATATCTGTCTTGCTTCCTTCTCATTAGCAGTCTGCATAAAGATTTCACCTGAGTTCGGCACACCATTAAGACCTAAAATCTCTACAGGTGTTGAAGGCCCTGCCTCCTTAACCTTTCTATGCTTGTCATCAAACATGGCTCTAACCTTACCATGAACATCACCTACTGCTATACAATCACCAACATGAAGTGTTCCCTTCTGTACTAAAACTGTTGCAACAGAACCACGACCCTTATCAAGCTGTGCCTCAATGACAATACCTCTAGCCTTTCTCTTCTTATTAGCCTTAAGCTCTAAGATTTCAGCTGTAAGTATTACCATCTCAAGAAGGTTATCGATACCCTCTCTAGTATGTGCAGATACAGGACAGAATATTGTTGAACCGCCCCAATCCTCAGGGACAAGCTCGTATTCCATAAGCTCCTGCTTAACTCTATCAATATTAGCACTTTCTTTGTCTATCTTATTAATAGCTACAATAATCTCAATACCTGCAGCCTTTGCATGATTTATCGCCTCAACAGTCTGTGGCATAACACCATCATCAGCAGCAACTACTAATATTGCAATATCTGTGGACTGCGCACCTCTCATACGCATTGCAGTAAAGGCTTCATGTCCTGGAGTATCAAGAAATGTAATTTTCTCTCCATTAATCTTAACAACAGACGCACCGATATGCTGAGTAATACCACCTGCTTCACCAGCAGTTACATCAGAATTTCTGATTGCGTCAAGAAGAGATGTTTTACCATGGTCTACGTGACCCATAACACATACTACCGGTGGTCTTGGAGTCATAAGGCTTTCGTCCTCTGCATCCTCCTTAAGAATCTCCTCAATTACATCAACTGTTTCTTCAGGCTCAGATATATAGTTATACTCTAAAGCTATATCAGCAGCTGTATCAAAATCAAGTTCTGAGTTAACATTATACATCTTTCCTGCCATAAACATCTTCTTAATAAGCTGAGCAACTGGCACCTTAATTTTAGAAGCAAGCTCACTAACAGTAAGTGTCTCTGGAAGCTCGATAGTCTTTATTACCGGTTCAACAGGCTCCTGCTTCTTAGTTGCTTCAGGCTTTGGCTGATTTTTGTTGTTCTTATTAAACTGGTTATTCTGATTATTTTGGTTATTCTTCTTTTTGTTGTTAGGTTGATTAAAGAATTTTGTTACCTTCTTACCAGTCTCGGCAGTTTTGCCATTAGCTCCATTATTCTGCGGTTTATTATTCTGAGCTTTATTATCTTGATTTTTATTATTCTGAGACTTATTGTCCTGGT
>JAGALE010000370.1 GCA_017625335.1 Lachnospiraceae bacterium | reverse complement strand
ATTTAACATCAAACAATAATGTATATGATTGTTCCTTGGCTGCATACCTGTTAAATCCAATTAAAAACTCATATGAATATAATAATATTGCATTTGATTATCTTGGAATTACAATCAATTCTAAAAAAGATTTATTAGGGAAAAATGAGATTAATATTTTTAATTACTACGATGAAGCAATAATGAAATATATAGCATATTCTTCTTTAATTCCTTTATTATCACAGGATTGCCTTGATAATAAAATAAAAGAAGCAAATATGTATGATTTATATTATAAGATAGAGCTTCCTTGTGTTTATATACTTTATGACATGGAAAAATTCGGAATAAAGGTAAATAAACAGGGATTAATAGATTTCGGAAATAAGCTTGATGAAAATATTGAAAAGCTTATTTCTCAAATATATGATCTGGCAGGTAAAGAATTCAATATAAATTCAACAAAGCAATTAGGTGAGGTATTATTCGAGGATTTAGGTCTTAAAGCAGGTAAGAAAACAAAAACAGGATATTCAACAAGCGTAGAGGTTCTAGAAAAGCTTTCTTCTGAACATCCTATCATTCCTTTAATATTAGAATATAGAACTTTAACAAAGCTTAATTCCACTTATGTTGCAGGAATGCTTCCTTGCATTAGAGATGATGGACGTATACACGGTACATTTAACCAAACTGTTACCGCAACCGGAAGAATCAGTTCAACTGAGCCAAATCTTCAGAATATACCAACAAGAACAGAGCTTGGAAGAGAGATAAGAAGAGTATTCGTTCCTGAGGATGGTTATATATTCCTTGATGCAGATTATTCTCAGATTGAGCTTAGAGTTTTAGCACATTTTTCTGATGACGAAACCCTAATCAATGCATATAACAGGGATTCAGATATTCATGCTATTACTGCATCAGAAGTATTTGGTGTTCCTCTTGAGCAGGTTGATAGCTTAATGAGAAGACGTGCTAAAGCAGTTAATTTTGGTATTGTATATGGTATAAGCTCATTTGGATTAGGACAAGACCTTGATATTACAAGAAAAGAAGCAGAGGGTTACATCAATAAATATTTTGAAACCTACAAAGGTGTAAAGCATTATCTTGATAAGGCTGTTTTAGATGCTAAAGCTCAAGGATATTCTACAACGTTGTATAATCGAAGACGTCCAATACCGGAGCTTTCTTCATCTAATTTCATGACAAGAAGCTTTGGTGAACGAGTTGCTATGAACTCACCTATTCAAGGAACAGCTGCTGATGTAATTAAAATTGCTATGATAAATGTTAGTAATAAATTAAAATCATTAGATTTGAAATCCAGACTAATTCTTCAGGTTCACGATGAGCTAATTATCGAAACTGCTTTAGAAGAGAAGGATCAGGTTAAAGAAATTCTTGTAGATGAGATGATAAAAGCAGCATCCTTAAGAGTCAAGCTTGAGGTTGATGTCAATGAAGGCTATAGCTGGTATGATGCAAAATAATTGGAGAGTAATATGGTTATTTTAGGGATAACAGGTGGTGTTGGCTCAGGAAAAAGCAAAGTTTTATATGAACTTGAAAGTAATTATAAAGCCTTTGTTGTTGAAGCGGATAAGCTTGCACATAAGCTAATGCAACCAGGAGAATTAATATATAATAAAATAGTGGAATGTTTTGGTGACCAAATTTTAGAGATAAATGAGCCATACAATATAGATAGAGTAAAGCTTGGGGAGATAGTGTTTAATGATGAAGAAAAATTAAATATACTTAATTCCATATCCCATCCATTGGTAAAGGAGAATATTATTAATTTAATAAAACAGCACCAAAGCAAAGGGACAAAGCTTTTTGTGATAGAAGCAGCTTTACTTATTGAAGATGGTTATCAGGAAATATGTGATGAAATATGGTATATTTGGGTTGATAAAGAAGAGCGAATTAGACGTTTGATTAGTAATAGAGGGTATACTAGAGAAAAATGTATTTCAATTTTCAATAATCAGAAAGAAGATTCATACTATAAGCTTTATACAAAACATACTATAGATAACAGTAAAAGCTTTGATTATACAGCAAAACAACTAAAAGATTTATTGAATAATTTACTGAGTAATGATATAATTAATTGATTATACGCTAAAAAGGAGGCTTTTGGCTTACTATGACAAAATATCCGGAACCACTTGTATTTGGCTTAGATATTGGTACCAGAAGTATTGTTGGTACTGTGGGTTATAAAGAGAAGGATAAATTTAATATAGTTGCTATGTCTGTTAAATATCACGAAACCCGTTCCATGATTGACGGACAGATACATGATATAGCTAAAGTAAGCGAGGATATAGTCTGCGTAAAGAATGAATTAGAGGAACAGCTAGGTGGTAGAAAACTTACCGAGGTATGTATTGCAGCTGCAGGTCGTGTTCTTAAGACCGCTATAGGCCATGGAGAATATGAATTTCCTGAAAATACCTCTATAAACCAGGAATATATTCATTCAATAGACTTGATTGGCGTTGAAAAAGCTCATGAAATAGTAATGGACGAGCTTTCAACTAATAAAGATAAAACAAAATATTACTGTGTGGGATATACAGTAATAAAGTATTATTTAAATGATTATGAAATCAATAACCTTGAAGGACATAAAGGAACCAAGATTGCCGCTGATGTTTTAGCTACATTTTTGCCAGAAGAGGTTGTAAGCAGTCTTTATTCTGCTGTAGAGAATGCAGGACTAATAGTGAACAATCTTACTCTTGAGCCGATAGCCGCAATTAATGTTGCTATTCCAGAAAGCTATAGATTGCTTAATATAGCTTTAGTTGATGTTGGAGCAGGTACTTCCGATATATGTATAACAAAGGATGGAAGTATAATTGGTTATGGTATGATTCCATCTGCAGGTGATGAGATGACAGAATGTCTCATCAAAAAGTTTTTGGTTGACTTTAATACTGCCGAAAAACTAAAGGTTGTTAGTCCTAAGAAAAAGACAGTTACATATAAAGATATAATGGGTATTTCTCACAAGATAACTCCTACTGAAATTTTAGATGCACTTGAATCAGCCAAGAAAGGTATAGCCAAAAAGGTTGCAGAAAAAATTATAGAGCTTAAT
>JAGALE010000369.1 GCA_017625335.1 Lachnospiraceae bacterium | reverse complement strand
TCGGTCAGCAGCCACAGTTTTGTCAGGCACCACAGGGAATGCCAGGACAGCCACAGTTTGGTCAGGCACCTCAGATGGGCATGAACAAGGGCGGTAATAACTCAAACCCTCCTAAGAAGGGTAAGGGTGGTATGATTGCTATTATCGCTGTATGTGCAGTAGCTGTTATAGCACTTATCGTTGGTTTAGTGCTTATACTTGGTGGAGACAAGAAGGATAAGAAGGATAAGAAGACAACTGAGGCAACAACAGAGGTAACAACAGAAGCAACAACAACTGAGGCAACAACTGAGGCAACAACAGAAGCGACTACAGAGGCAACAACAGAAGCAACAACAGAAGCGACTACAGAGGCAACAACCGAGGCAACAACAGAAGCAACAACAGAGGCGCCTGCTACAGAAGCGCCTGCAACTGAGGCTGGAGTGTCAGATGGTTCATCACTCGTTGACGTATCAGGATATGGATTTACAACAAATGATTGGAAGAGTCTTGAATTTGCTTTAGATGGCAAGGTATATACTTGGCCTATTACATATGCTCAGATTAAGGAAGCTGGGTATTCTGTAGATTCTAATACAGAGCATGATGTCTTAGAGTCAAACTATTACACTTTAAGCTCATCAGCTGAGAAGGATGGCGAGAGAGCATTTTATATTAGATTTAAGAATTACACAGATACAGATAAAACAATTGCTGAGTGTGATATCTTAGGCTTTAGCTTTGACACTCCATGGGATGGAGAATTCAACTACACTGTAGTACTTTGTAATGGTATTACTTTAGGAACATCATTTGAGGATGTTATGGCTATTATGGGTACACCTACAGATGAGTATGTAAGCGAAGATTCTGAGTATGGCTACCGTACAGCTACTTATGAAGTAAGTGATGAGATATACGCTAACTCAATTGATTTTACATTTGAGAATGGCGTAGTAGATAAGATTGATATAGTTAATCATGATTAATGTGATACAAAGATTGTAATTTGTCTCAAACGTAGTGAGAGGGGTAGCGTTTTATCTGCTACCCCTCTTCTAATTCATAGAATTTTTCATACAGCTCCAAAAGCTCATTATCAAGCTCCTCATACTTAGCTGCTAACTCTCCTAGCTTGTGGGAATTAGTAGCATTAGCCGGATCATTGATTTCTTCATTAAGCTTTTCCATAGCTGCTTCAACTTCGGCGATTTTTGCCTCGGTTTTCTTAAGGTCATTGGCCCGCTTTCTAAGACGTGCCTGTTCTTCTTTGTTTTTTAGGTAGTCCTCCTTGTTAGAGGTGGTTCCATTGCCTAGGGCATTAGTGCCTGATAAAGT
This sequence comes from Lachnospiraceae bacterium, assembly GCA_017625335.1. GTDB lineage: Bacteria > Bacillota > Clostridia > Lachnospirales > Lachnospiraceae > Coprococcus_C. Next base: position 18,557 of record JAGALE010000369.1, on the reverse strand, counting down.
AGTGTTGATACCGTTACCATTAGAGCTGGCTGCATTAGAACTACCCTCCGTGGTTGAACCACTAGTAGAACCAACAATTGTAGAAGCACCACCTGAAGTATTACCACCACTTACACTAGTAAATGGATTAGCCTTGTTATCAGCAACTCCATACACATTATCCTTATGACTTTCATAGTAATCATAATTACCGATAAAATTGTACAGCATTTTATCCTTAAGCTCTATAATTCTTGTAGATACCTTGTTAATAAAATATCTGTCGTGGCTGACGAAAAGCACGGTTCCCTCGTAATTTTTAATTGCTTCCTCAAGGATTTCCTTGGACTGGATATCTAAGTGGTTAGTAGGCTCGTCAAGTATGAGGAAGTTAGCAGGAGATAGCATCAGCTTTGCCAATGATACACGACCTCTTTCTCCGCCGGATAAATCACCAATTTTCTTAAATACATCCTCACCTGTAAATAGAAATGCTGCTAATACATTTCTAATTTTTGTGTTGTTTAAATCAGGGTAGGAGTCAGATATTTCTTCAAATATTGTCTTATGAAGTGAAAGCACCTGATGCTCCTGATCGTAGTAACCGATTTTAACTCTTGAACCAAGGGCGATAGTGCCTTCGTCCTTAGGAACAAGTCTGTTAATCATCTTAAGGATTGTAGTTTTACCGGTACCATTTCCGCCGATTAGTGCAACATGTTCGCCACGCTTAACCTCCATATCAAGACCGCTAAAAAGCTGGTTTGGACCGAAACTTTTGCTAAGACCTGTTACGGTGAGAACATCATTTCCACTCTCTACAGAAGGGGTAAGTGAAAGTCTCATCTCAGATGCTACCTCAGTTGGCTTGTCCAAACGTTCCACCTTATCAAGCATTTTCTCACGGCTTTCAGCACGCTTTATGGACTTCTCACGATTAAACTGCTTAAGCTTGGTGATTACAGCCTCCTGGTGCTTTATCTCTGCCTGCTGATTAAGGTAAGCCTTCATCTGGCTGGCACGGATTTCAGATCTTTTCTTAGAATAGTAGCTGTAGTTTCCGTGATATATGATACCCTTTGTGTTGTCTATCTCAACTACCTTAGTGGCAATTTTATCTATAAAATATCTATCGTGGCTGACAATTATTACACTTCCTTGATAGGATGCCAAAAATCCTTCCAACCATTCTATGGAAAGCATATCTAAGTGGTTAGTTGGCTCATCAAGGATTATAATATCCGGTTTTGTAAGAAGAAGACGTCCTAATGCGATACGCATCTTCTGACCACCGGACAGGGTATTAATATGTCTGTCATAGTCAACCTTATCAAAGCCAAGTCCCTTTAATACGCCGGTTATTTCACTTTCGTAGGCGTAGCCATTTTCTCTGTCATAGGTATTCTGAAGACGGTTATAGGTCTCCATGATTTTCTCAAGCTCTTCACCCTGGGCATCCTTCATGTCCTGCTCTAGCTTTCTTATATTTGCTTCCATGTCGATTATGTGCTTTTTGGTGGAAAGCATTTCAGCATAAACAGTATTGTCGAAGGAGATGTCCTGATGCTGTGACAGGTATCCAATAGTAGTATCCTTAGCTACAACCACCTGACCTGAATCAGCCTGTTCCTCGCCCATAATAATCTTAAGAAGAGTGGTTTTACCGGATCCATTGATACCAACTATGGCAAGCTTTTCCTTGTCCTCTATATGAAATGATACATCCTTTAGAATATCCACAACTCCAAAGGATTTACTTATGTTTTGGCAAGCTAATAGCATAGCTGTCCTCCCTTGTAAATGTATATAATAAAACAAAAAATAAGTATAAATAATATTTTCAACTACTGGTTAAAAATAGATAAAAAATGGTGTGTTATTCGCCACATTATGTTATAATTACTATGTGCGTTTAAAACACAGACAATTATATTATAACTTGTTTTTTTATTCAATTATATTTTATTAAATATAACAATTAGATACCAAGAATAGTGATGGATAATGACTAAGCTATAATAGGCTCTGTTTTAAGTGTTTTGTTGGTTTAAAATGAGACAGCGTTTTATGCGTTTTGTCTGACTATAATTAAGATAACATTTAGGCAAGCGAGGAGGTAATCATATGTTTAACTCTAAAGGAAAACAAGCCAAAAAAGAGATAGAAGCCTTATTCAATGATATTCAGATTAATCTGGAGAACAACTATAAGGACTTAGCCATAGGTGCCAGGAAAAAGGCAGAGGAAAGGCTAAAAAGCATGGAAGCCTCCGGAGAGCTAAAGGATAAGGACTATAAGAAGCTGAAAGCAACTCTAGATGATTACACTAAGCGCATGGAAGGATATCATCATTGAAAAGAATATCATCATTGAAAAGGATATCATCTCTGATGTTGTATTAATATAAAGTATTGTATAAATAATATATGCAGGTTCTGCAATATATTTTAATCATAGTTATATGTGTAGGGGTCAATACACATAAGACTATAATATGTACCAATTTACAATATGAGATTTGTGACGTTTGTGTCATTTGTGACGTTTGTGATATAGGAAAATAAGATGAAAAATTGGAGGGCAAATTAATGGGTTTTTCTAAGGATTTTATATGGGGAGGAGCATCAGCAGCTCATCAGGTTGAGGGTGCTTATAACGAAGATGGAAAAGGCCTTAATATCTGGGATGTACACAGTAAGGTTTTAGGTAATGTCAGGTATTCAGAGGATGCAAAGGTTGCCTGTGATCATTATCACAGATACAAAGAGGATATCAAATTGTTTAAGGAAATGGGCCTTAAGTACTATAGATTCTCCATTAGCTGGGCAAGAGTAATTCCTGAGGGAACAGGGAAGGTTAATGAGAAGGGTCTTAAGTTTTATTCTGATTTGGTGGATGAGCTTCTTGCTAACGGTATAGAGCCAATTATAACATTATTCCATTGGGATTATCCTTATGAGTTATACTGCAGAGGGCATTGGCTTAATCCTGATTCACCTGTTTGGTTTGAGGAATACACTAAGGTGGTTATAGATGCCTTATCAGACAGAGTAAAGTATTGGATGACATTTAATGAACCACAGTGCATAATTGGTTGTGGCCACTGGAGAGGTTCACATGCACCGTTCTTAAAGCTTCCTAACAAGGATTTGATTAGAATGTCACATAATATTTTGTTATCACATGGTAGAGCTGTTAAGTATATTAGAGAGAATGCCAAGCAGGAATGTAAGGTTAGCTTCGTTTCTATAGCGCCTGTGCATATTCCGGAGAATGACAGTCCTACCGCTATAGAGAAGGCAAGAGCTGAGTCTATGTCTCTTGCTAACAAGGAGTTTTTCTCCATAACCTGGTGGTGTGATCCTGTCTATCTTGGTAAGTATCCTGAAGAGGCCTATGAGCTTTATGGAGAGGATATGGTTACTCCTACTAAGGAGGAGATGGAGCTTATATCTCAGCCTTTAGATTTTTATACTGCTAATATTTATTACAGCGAAAGCTTTAAGAGTGATACCGGATATAATTCTAATGCATATCAGGGTGTTCCACGTAACAGCTTAGGCTGGGTTGTGGATGAGAAGGTTATGTACTGGTCAGCCAAATTCGTATATGAGAGATATGGATTGCCTTATATGATTGGTGAGAATGGAATATGCTTTAGAGATTGGGTTGATTTGGATGGTAAGGTTGTAGATGGTTGCAGAATCGACTATATTAGAAGATATGTCAAGGAATTGATGAAGGCAGCTGATGAGGGAATACCGGTAATGGGTTATCTATACTGGTCAGTTATGGATAACTTTGAATGGGGCGAGGGCTATGATGAGCGTTTCGGACTTATTCATGTGGATTATCAGACTCAAAAGCGTACAATCAAGGAATCAGGTTATTGGTTTAAGAAGCTTATTGAGTCAAATGGCGACATAGTAAAATAGGAATTATAGTTGGAATATAAAAAGTAAGAATATAATTTAGGAAAGAGCTTGTATGAATAAGAAGATTGTTACTCTTCTAAAGATGATATTGTTATCCCTGGGATTGATTGCGGCGGTTTCTGTGGCTGGTAAGAATAAAGGACATAAGGTGGATTTCGGTGAGGAAGCTGGCGCCACTAGCCATTATTTTGCTATGGGAACTTCTATATCGCTGAGTGTTTATTCAGAAGATAAGTCTGTGGACGAGAATAGCCTTAAGGAGAAAATAGTTGAAGACATAAAAAGATTAGATCAGCAGGTTTTGTCTTGGAGAAGCACCACAAGTGAGCTGGGAGAAGTAAATAATAACACAGTTGGTAGCACACAGATAAGTGAAGAGCTTTATGTTGTGTTAAAACAATCTCTTCAGATATGTAAGGACAGTGAAGGTGCTTTGGATATTACCATAAGACCTCTTGCGGCTCTCTGGAATATTGAGGGCGATAATCAGGGAGAATTTGTTCCTCCAGCTAAGGAGGAGATAGATGAGGTCTTAAAACTGGTGGATTATGAGGCAATTACATTGTTATCAGAGCGATATAGTACTTCCTCTGCCTTAGATGAAGCTAAGCCTCAGTCTAATGAGAATACTAATTACTATGTGACTTGTGCCTCAGAAGGTATAATTGTTGATCTTGGCGCAACCGGCAAAGGTTATGCCCTTGATAAGGCAAAAGCTGTTTTGGATGATGCTAAGGTAGAAGGAGCGCTTGTTACTGTAGGTGGAAGCATTTTGGTATATGGTGAAAAAGCGGATGGCAGCAGCTTCAAGGTTGGAGTTAGAGATCCTTTAAAGCCTAACGATACTAATGCTATGATAGGGTATTTGGAGTTTGCTCCAGGTACAGTTACCTGTGTGTCAACCTCAGGTGGATACGAAAAGTTTAAAACCTATGAAGGTAAGGATTATCATCACATATTGGATAGCAAAACAGGCTATCCTTCAGATAGTGGTTTGTTAAGTGTAACGGTAGTTTGTGATAATGGATTAGCAAGCGATGGACTTTCAACAGCCTGCTTTGTGCTTGGCTATGAGAGGTCATTGCCGCTTTTGGAAAAATATGATGCCCAGGCTATTTTTATGGACAGCAATGGAGATATAATAGTAACAGATGGACTTAAAGATTGTTGGGTAGAACAATAGCGTGCTTAGACACGACGTTTTGAGGTGATAAAATGAAGTGGTTAGAACATTTAAAAACAATTAATAAGCATAAGCTTCAGGTTATGAAGCATTGCTTTGCAGTAGGACTTTATTGGCAGGGAATTATGCATGATTTGTCAAAGTATTCCTGGGTAGAGTTTTCTATGGGAGCAAAGTATTTTCAGGGCAACAGAAGCCCTAATGATGCAGAGCGTGAGGATAAGGGATATACTAGTGCATGGCTTCATCACAAGGGTCGTAACAAGCACCACTTAGAGTATTGGATAGATTATAGCGTAGATAAGACAAAGGGAATCGTAGGTATGGAGATGCCGAAGAAGTATGTTATAGAGATGTTCTGTGACAGAATGGCGGCATGTAAGATATATAACAAGGAAAAGTATCATCAGGGACAGCCTTTGGAATATTATAAGAGAGGTCGTTCCGGAAAATTGCTTCATCCTAATTCACAGGCTCTTTTGGAAAAGTACTTGGAAATGCTTGCTGAGAAGGGAGAAGAGTATACCTTTAAGTATATTAAGAATTATGAGGTTAAGGCCATTAGGCTGAGTGGGTTTAAAAAGCTAGTAGAGAATACTAAGAAGATAGTTTTGTTTCTGTATAGATTAATCGAGGAGTAAGCTAATACACATCGGGGTTACAGGAAAGAAGGAGATATAATGGATTTTACACATTTACATGTCCATACAGAATTCAGCTTGCTGGATGGCTCTGCTAAGATAAAGGAGCTTGTTGCAAGAGCAAAGGAGCTTGGGATGAAGTCTCTTGCTATTACAGACCATGGAGTTATGTATGGTGCTATTCATTTTTATAAGGCATGTAAGGATGCAGGTATAAAGCCTATTATCGGTTGTGAGGTTTATGTTGCGCCGGGCTCTCGCTTTGACAGGGAAGTGGTTAAGGGTGAGGGAAGATATAATCACCTTGTGCTTTTGGCTAAGAATAACCAGGGATATTACAACCTGTGTAAGATAGTTTCTGCAGGATTTGTAGACGGTTTTTATTATAAGCCTAGAGTTGATATGGAGATTTTGAGACAGTACAGCGAAGGGGTTATAGCATTAAGTGCTTGTCTGGCCGGTGAGGTTGCTACAAATCTTAGACATAATAATTATGATGGTGCTAAGGAAGCAGCACTTAGACATCTTGATATATTTGGCGAAGGAAATTATTATCTGGAACTTCAGGATCATGGTATGCCTGAGCAGCAGGTTGTTAATACAGGAGTTATGCGTCTGTCTAAGGAGCTTGGTATTCCTATGGTGGCTACCAATGACTCCCACTACATAATGGCAGAGGATGCAGAGGCTCATGATGTGCTTTTATGTATTCAGACAGGAAAGCTACTTAAGGATGAGGACCGTATGAGATATGACGGTGGACAGTATTACCTTAAGTCTGCCGAGGAGATGGCAAAGCTATTCCCATATGCATTAGAAGCGTTAGAGAATACTAACAAGATTGCAGATATGTGTGATGTGGAGATTGTGTTTGGCGAGCAGAAGCTTCCAAAGTTTGAGGTGCCTGAGGGCTACGACGCATTTTCATATCTTACAGAACAATGTAATAAGGGACTTGTTAGAAAGTATGGTGAGGTTACACCTGCACTTCAGGAAAGACTTGACTATGAGCTAGGGGTAATTCGTGATATGGGCTTTGTGGATTACTTCTTAATTGTGTGGGATTTTATACGATTTGCTAAGGAAAATGGTATTCCGGTAGGTCCGGGAAGAGGTTCTGCGGTAGGAAGTGTTGTCTCATATACCCTTGATATAACTGACATGGAGCCTATAAGGTATGAGCTTCTTTTTGAAAGATTCTTAAATCCTGAGCGAGTAACCATGCCCGATATAGATATTGACTTCTGTCCTGATAGAAGACAGGAGGTTATAGATTATGTAAACCGAAAGTATGGTAAGGATAATGTAGCTCAGATTATCACCTTTGGTACACTTGCTGCAAAGCAGTGTATACGAGATGTTGGTAGAGTTATGGATTTGCCATATGCATTATGTGATAAGGTTTCTAAAGCAGTTCCAACCAGACTTCCTGAGGAATATGAAAACGAAAAGCTTAATATTCCATTAGCTTTAAAAATTAGTAAGGACCTTGCTCAAATGTATGAGGAGAGTGAGGATGTCAGGAAGATGATTGATATGGCCATTAAGCTTGAGGGTCTTCCTAGACAGTCGGGAACTCATGCAGCTGGAGTGGTTATCGGTCAGAAGCCTATAGGAGAATATGTTCCCCTTGGTCGTGGTGTGGAGGATGCTATAGTTACACAGTATGATAAGGATCTTATAGAGGAGCTTGGGCTTCTTAAGATGGATTTCCTTGGACTGAGAAACCTTACAGTTATAGAGGATGCTAAAAGATTTATCAAGGAAAATCACGGTGTTGATATAGATTTTGCCAAGATGGAGCTTGATGACCCTGAGGTTTTTGAGCTTATATCTGCAGGTAAGACAGATGGCGTGTTCCAGTTAGAAAGTGCTGGTATGAAGAGCTTCATGAAGCAGCTTAAGCCGGCTAATATAGAAGAGGTTATAGCAGGTATATCCTTGTATAGACCAGGACCTATGGACTTTATTCCACAGTATCTTAAGGGTAAGAGGAATAAGGCAGATATAGTATATGATCATCCTGCATTAGAGAAAATTCTTGCTCCTACCTATGGATGTATAGTTTACCAGGAGCAGGTTATGCAGATAGTTATGGAGCTCGCCGGTTATTCTCTTGGTAGAAGTGACCTGGTTCGTAGAGCCATGGCTAAGAAAAAGCCTGAGGTTATGGCTAAGGAGCGTCAGAACTTTGTCTACGGTAATGAGGCAGAGGGAGTTCCTGGATGTATCAATAGAGGCGTAAGCGAAGAGATTGCCAATAAGATATTTGATGAGATGACTGATTTTGCGAAGTACGCATTTAATAAGTCCCATGCAGGAGCCTATGCGCTTGTGGCATATCAGACTGGATATCTTAAGGCTCACTATCCTGTAGAGTACATGGCAGCGCTTATATCCTCAGTAAAGGAAAAATCAACTAAGGTAGCTGAGTATATTCAGATATGTAAATCCATGGGTATAGAGATTTTGCCACCGGATATTAATGTTGGATTAGGAGATTTCTCTGTTACAGGTAATGCTATCAGATACGGTTTGTCTGCAGTTAAGAGTGTAGGTGAGGGTGTAACTGATATTGTTAGAGAGGAAATTCTTGAGAGAGGTCCATTTAAGAGCTTAGAGGATTTTGTTATGCGTCTTAGTAATAAGGAGGCTAACAAGCGTACTATAGAAAGCTTTATCTGCTCAGGAGCATTTGATAGCTTTGGATATAACAGAAGGCAGATGATGATGGCCTATCCAAGCATTCTTGATAATGCTGCCAGAGAGAAGAAGAGTGCTATGTCGGGACAGATGTCTCTTATGGATTTCTTAGGAGAAGAGGAGAAGGAAGGCTTCACTGTTAAGTACCCTGATGTAGAGGAATACTCTAAAGAAGACAAGCTTTCTAAGGAGAAGGAATTCTTGGGAGTTTGTATCAGTGGTCATCTCTTAGATGATTATGTGGAAGTAATAGATGCACGATGTACAGCCAAATCTATAGACTTTATAGTAGATGAGGAATTCGAAGAATGTGCAGTTGAGGATAAGAGATTTTATACTGTGGCCGGAGTTGTGGAGAATGTTAGAGTTCAGACCACAAAGCGTGGAGATAATATGGCCTTTGTTACTATCGAGGATATGTATGGAACCTTGGAGATTGTTGTATTTCCAAGAGAGTATAGCAATTATAGAAGTATTTTAGATAAGAACAGCAAAATTCTTATAAGGGGAAATGCATCTCTATCTGATAGGGGTAACAACCTTATCGCTTCTGAGATTTATACCCTAGATGAGATAAGACAGGATTTGGAAGCAGAAAGTAAGGAGCTTTGGGTATGCTTTGATAACGAAGAGGAGTTTAATGCTAAGCAGCAGACATTCCTTAATATTTTAGGAGCATATAAGGGTCATACTGTAGCTATGGTTATGCTTCGAAATCCTAGAAGCTTTAAACGTATGGCGGATAAGTATAAGGTGTTTGCAGGGGAAGAGCTTATAGCTGCACTTGGGGATTTTATAGGTTCTGAGAATGTTGTGGTAAGACCTGTGTCCAAGAAGCAATAAATAGTTTTGGAAGATGAGTTTGTATCAGGAGTATAATAGGTGTCTATGTACTAATGTAAGTATCATATATTGAGTAATTAGTCACTATATGATAATAATTGTCGATTCGACTAAAGTATGGCAAAAAAGTTACGCTAATGCTTGTTATTGACAAAAAAGTTTGATAAGATAGTCAATCATAGATAAGGAGACTTAAGCTAATGATAATTACATCAACTTCTAATGATAAGGTTAAGGACGTAAAGAAGTTAATTAAATCTGCTTCTTATAGAAGGGAAACCGGACTGTATGTAGTAGAAGGTATAAGAATGTTTAGGGAGATTCCTGCAGGGGACATAGTGGAAACCTATGTTAGTCAGGGAGCTTATCCTAAGCTTAAGGATGACATATTAGGATGTATATCTGAGGAGGAGATTACATTTGTTGCAGATCATGTATTTGCATCTATGTCCAATACCAACTCTCCACAGGGAGTAATGGCCATAGTTAAATCTAAAAAGCCGGCATTTACTGATATAGTCAAAGGCACTAATGATTTTGTACTTATTATTGAACGCTTGCAGGATCCGGGTAATTTAGGTACAATCATAAGAACTGCAGAGGGAGCAGGCGCTACAGGAATAATTCTTAGTAGTGATTGTGTTGATGTATATAATCCTAAGGTTATAAGGTCTACTATGGGATCAGTGTTTAGAGTTCCTATCTATGTATCTTCAGATTTGCTTAATGATATTGGAAGGTTGAAGGAGCACGGTGTAGTAATATTTGGAGCTCATCTTAGTGGTAATGAGTTCTATGATGAAAGCTACGAGAATTCAGTGGGATTTTTGATAGGCAACGAAGGGAATGGACTTAGCTCTGAGATAAGTGCCACAGCTGATAAGCTTATTAAAATTCCTATGTGTGGTAAGGTGGAATCCTTAAATGCAGCAACGTCAGTAGCTGTCATCGCCTACGAGGTATTAAGGCAGAGAAGATAGAAAACAGATAGTAATGTATCATAGGCTTGTTTTGGTTGGGTAGAAATATTTTTTAAAAAAATCTACAAAAAACTGGAATATATTTATACTAACTAGAGTATACATATAATGTACCAATAAGATAAGACCGGAGGCTAATGGGGAGCCAATAATTACCGGTCATACGCCCTGGGGATATTAGGGTGTTCAAATGAAGGAGGAAATAATATGACAGAGAAAATTTTAGCAAACAATCAGGTAGTAGTAGCAGGAGAAATCGCATCAGATTTCAGATTCAGCCATGAGATATTTGGCGAAGGGTTCTATATGGTGGACCTACTGGTGAACAGATTAAGTGATACACATGACATTATTCCCCTAATGGTGTCAGACAGACTCTATGATGTAGAGAATTCACATATCGGTGAAAAGGTTTTAGCCAAGGGACAGTTTAGATCCTATAATAAGCATGATGAGAATAAGAATAGACTTATCCTATCAGTATTTGTAAGAGAGATTGAGAATATCGTTGAACCAGACGATAGAGAAAATAAGCCAAATCAGATTTATCTTGATGGTTACATATGCAAGGAACCAATCTATCGTATGACACCACTAGGAAGAGAAATTGCAGATATCCTTCTTGCAGTTAATAGAGCCTATGGTAAGTCAGACTACATTCCATGTATATGTTGGGGTAGAAATGCTCGTTTTGCAGGTAAGCTTGCAGTAGGTGAGCATGTTGCTATCTGGGGTAGAATTCAGAGTAGAGAGTACCAGAAAAAGGTGGGCAATGATGAGATAGTTAATAAGGTTGCCTACGAGGTATCAGTAAGTAAGATGGAATGCCTTGAGTAGGCGTTGACATAGCTCGTTTCAGGTGTTATAATCAACAAGACTTGACGAGTGCAAGGGAAGCATGAATATATTAGGTAGAGGTGCGAGCTTCATAAGTACCCCACAGGATGACTTAGATCAGGGGATTGTGGGTGAAAGGGGAAATCGCCGAAGGAAGGTAGATGTCTAAGAACTACCGACCTGGCTGTGCAGTGAATAACTGTATGGTTGTCATCGCAAGATGGAGCGCTACTATAGAAATATAATTAGAAATGTATGATTTCAAGATTATTTCAGGGTTAGCACTTTGTCGTGCTAACCCTTTCTTATGCGCACAAATTTTCATATGAATGATGTCAGCTAAAGCTGACGAAAATTTGGCGCGCAAGCCACAATCCTGTGGCTTGAATTCGAGTCGAAATAATTATAATAGTTTAGGAGGAAATAAAAATGGCAATTTTTACAGGATCAGGTGTTGCAATTGTTACACCATTTAAGGAGAACAAAGAGGTAGATTATGATAAGTTCAGAGAGCTTATTGAGTTCCATATAGCTAATGGAACTGATAGTATTATCGTTTGTGGAACTACAGGTGAGTCTTCTACACTTACTCACGAGGAGCATATTGAGTGTATTAGATTCTGTGCAGAGGTTGTTAATAAGAGAATTCCAGTTGTTGCAGGAACAGGTTCAAACTGTACTGAGACAGCTATTTACCTTTCTCAGGAGGCAGAGAAGGCTGGTGTTGATGGATTACTTATTGTTACTCCATATTACAACAAGGCTACACAGAAGGGACTTATTGCACACTATACAGCAATAGCAAATAGTGTGTCACTTCCTATTATTATGTACAATGTACCAAGTAGAACAGGTGTTAATATATTACCTGAAACTGCTGCATATCTTGCTAAGAATGTGGATAACATAGTAGCAATTAAGGAAGCTACAGGCAACCTTTCACAGGCAGCTAAGCTTATGAGCCTTTGCGGTGATGATATCGACCTTTATTCAGGTAACGATGATCAGATAGTTCCAATTATGTCACTTGGTGGCAAGGGTGTAATCTCTGTTATCGCTAATATTGCACCACAGGAGACACATGACCTTTGTCAGGCTTATCTTGATGGTGATGTTAAGAAGGCTTGTGCTATGCAGCTTAAGTCAATTGAGCTTTGCGATGCTCTTTTCTGTGAGGTTAATCCTATCCCAGTTAAGAAGGCAGTTGAAATAATGGGCCTTTGTGACGGATATGTTAGAGGTCCACTTACTGAGATGGAGCCTGCTAATGCTGAAAAGCTTTCAAAGGCAATGGCTAATTTTGGTTTAAAGTTCTAGGAGGTTTTTATGACAAGGATAATCATGCATGGCTGTAACGGTAAGATGGGTCAGGTTATTACCGGTATATGTAATGAAGATAGTAACGTGGAAATCGTTGCAGGCATTGATGTAATAGACAATAAGGATAATGGCTATCCTGTGTTTACAGATATTAACGCCTGTGATGTAGAGGCGGATGTTATAGTAGATTTTGCTGCAGCAGTAGCGGTTGATAAATTATTAGATTATGCAGTTTCTAAGAATATTCCGGTGGTTCTTTGTACTACAGGATTATCACCAGAGCAGCTTAGTAAGGTTTCTCAGGCTTCAGAAAAGGTGGCGGTGCTTAAGTCAGCTAACATGAGTCTTGGTATCAACACTATTATGAAGCTTTTAAAGGATGCAATAGCTGTATTTGGCCCAGCAGGATATGATGTTGAAATTGTTGAGAAGCATCATAATCTTAAGGTTGATGCTCCTTCAGGAACAGCTCTTGCTTTGGCAGATTCAATTAATGAGGCAAGTAATAATCAGTACGAATACATTTACGACCGTTCACAGACTAGACAGAAGAGAGATAAGAAGGAGCTTGGTATCTCTGCTGTTAGAGGTGGTACTATAGTTGGTGAACACGAGGTATTATTTGCAGGTATAGATGAGGTTATAGAGATTAAGCATACAGCTTATTCTAAGTCAGTATTTGCAAAGGGTGCTGTGGAGGCAGCAAAGTTCTTAGCGGGAAAGCCAGCTGGCATGTATAATATGTCAGATGTAATCGGCTAGGCAGGTGAGAAAATATGTATCAAGATGAAGTAGTTCTGTGCAGTGCATCAAAATACACTGAAAAATATTATCTCAATCCGGATTTTGAAGGTTTACCTGAGCTTATCAGGCAGGAGCTTCAGATTATGTGTGTTCTCTTTACAGAGGATATAGGTGGAATTATTATGCTTTACTATGATGAGGAGGGAAATCTTCAGATTAGTACAGAGTGTAATGAGGATGATATTTTATATGATGATATAGGCAGTGTTTTAAAGATAAAGCAGCTGCAGAGAGAAAAGGAAGAATTGTTTGAACAGTTAGAGCAGTATTATAAGGTGTTCTTCCTTCAGGAGGACTAAAGGAGATAATATGTTATTTGCAATAGACGTAGGAAATACTAACATAACAGTAGGTTTGTTCGAGGGAGCAGAGTTAAAATATACATTTCGTATGACTACAGGAATATCACGTACTTCAGATGAGTATGGTATGTTTTTTGGTGATTGGCTTACCCTTCGTGGCATGAATATAGAGGATATTGATTCGGTTATTATTTCATCAGTTGTGCCGAAGGTTATGCACTCACTTACAAGTGGAATAATTAAATATCTTCATGTAACACCTATTATTGTTGGACCTGGAATAAAAACAGGTATTAATGTTGCCATTCCTAACCCTAAGGCTTTAGGTGCAGATAGATTGGTAGATGCAGTTGCTGCTTATGAGCTTTATGGTGGACCTGTTGTCGTTGTAGATTTCGGTACAGCAACAACACACGATTTGGTTTTGGCTGATGGAGTATTCCATTCAGGAGTTACAACTCCAGGTATTAGACTTGCAGCTAGTGCTCTTTGGACTGGAACAGCAAAGCTTCCTGAAATCGAGATTACTAAGCCGGATACAATTCTTGCTAAGGATACAGTTACCAGTATGCAGGCCGGTGTATTCTTTGGATGTATAGGTCAGACTGAGTACATTATTGATAAGATTAAGAAAGAATCTGGTCTTAATGATATTAAGGTTGTGGCTACAGGCGGTTTAGGAAAGCTTATATCTGAGAATACAGATAAGATAGATGTTTATGATCCAAATCTTACTCTTCAGGGATTAAGACTTATATACGAGAAGCAATAGTCAGGAGATTAATATGTTTGATTTTAAGGATAAAATCATACTGGCGCCAATGGCAGGTATTTGTGACCTGCCATTTCGTTTACTTTGTAAGGAACAGGGAGTTGATATCCTGTACACAGAGATGGTAAGCGCTAAGGGTATGCATTACAATAATAAGAATACAGGCCCTCTCATTATGACAGATAAAAGAGAGGAGCCTATAGGAGTTCAGATATTTGGAAGTGAACCCGAGTTGATGGGAGAACAGGCGAAAAGGCTTGAGGATAAGGGCTTTTCCTTTATAGATGTTAATATGGGTTGCCCTGTGCCTAAGATAGTTAATAACGGTGAGGGCTCAGCCCTTATGAAAAATCCCGCTCTTATAGGACGTATAGTGGAAGCCTTGGTTAAGAGTGTAAATCTTCCTGTAACTATAAAAATAAGAGCAGGCTTTACACCTGATAATCTTAATGCACCGGAGATTGCAAAAATTGCTCAGGAGTCAGGTGCTTCAGCAGTTGCTGTCCATGGAAGAACCAGGGAGCAATACTATCAGGGAGTAGCAAATTGGGATATTATCAGACAGGTTAAAGAAAATGTAACTATACCGGTTATAGGTAATGGAGATGTAACCTGTGGTAGGGATGTGCTTAGAATTAAAGAGGTAACCGGCTGCGACTCATTTATGATAGGAAGAGCAGCTAAGGGAAATCCTTGGATATTTAAGGAAATTAAGCATTTTCTTAAAACAGGAGAAGAACTGCCTAGACCGACTAACCAGGAAATTAGAGATATGATGCTTCGTCAGGCACGTCTTATGATAGAGTATAAGGGAGAGTTTACAGGCATCCACGAGATGCGTAAGCATGTGGCTTGGTATACTCAGGGAATAAAGGATTCTGCAAAGCTTCGTGCCAGCATTAATATGGTGGAAAGCTACGAAGAGATGCAGGAGCTTATCGATAAAACTTTACTATAAAATAATAACAGGCTGTGTGTATATACTGCGTCCTGGCCGAGCCAGGTGTTGGGGCTTAGCTGGATAGCTTAGTCCAGCGGGTGTCACACCATAGGTTGGTCAGTTTGCGCATAATTTAGTACACAGCCTGTCATTATATGTGATACAGTTTTTTGGAGATTTTCACACTGTTGTATAGCTTTTTGTATTCGTCGGCCTTTATGCTGGTGATGTAATTCCTAATAAATTCCTTTTCAAATCCTAAGCTGTTAAGAGTATCTGCCGCCTTGTTGTATGCAATGGCGGCTTTTATTTCGGAGTCATATTTTCCAACTAGATAATCTCCATTGATATGAATGTAAACGGCGTAGCTATCTATGCCGTTTTTAGTTTCCAATCTAACTCCGGTATAATTATTTATTACCTTTATATTAGAATATCTGTAATCGTTTTTATCTCCATTTGCCATAACAAAGTCTCTGCCATAAACTGCAAATGGCTTAATACCCAAGCGACTAAGTATGTTGTATTGACTTCCGTAATCACTTACAAATAAATATCCGCCACGTCTTTGGATTTTGTGGGAGGCATAGAAGAACAAATCGTCTCTGTCAAACTTTAGGACCGTGTTTTTATCAAGGTAATACTCAAAGTATTGCTTTCTGATATAGATAGGAGTAGCAATGTATATTCCGTTATCTCTATAATTTATAATGGATATAAATTTGTCGTGGGATAAGCATTTGCAATGCTGAAAATCAGTAAGGCTGATGTTATTATCTTCAGTTAGGGCTTTTCCATCCAAATAAGCCTGGTGAGCTTTGTCAGATGATGAATAGCTACCCAGACTAATATGCTTTCCTTTGTATGTGATGGACGCTCTGTAATAGGTAGAGCCATCCTTTTTCTTTGCCTTGTAAACTCCCGCTTTATCCATAATTATGCATTTCCTTGTCGTATTATATAAAAAGTATAATTCTTATGACAGGTTATGTCTAGAAAAAAGTGTGAAAAAGCTTGACCGAACTTAACCTGTAACTTATAATCTCTTATAGTGTTATGTAATTAATTTGTAACATATTTGCAACAACTAGAAGAAAAAATGGCCGAAGACATATACCTAAGATATTTTATAAGAAAAATACTGAGCATAAATTCATCAGGTAGTTTAGTGATAGCATAGTAATTACTTGATTAAAAATGTGTCAGCAAGTATAGGTGTTTAATAAATCAATCAAGACATAAAAGGCTGGTGTTAATAATGAGTGAAAAAAGTAATAAAATCAAAAGCCAAATTATAGAGAAAACAACAGAGATAATGTCGGAGTACGGAAGATATATTGGAAGTGGTATAGTTGTACTAACCTTGTTTGTAATATGCGGAACAACCTTAGCTACACGACTTGCTAACAGCAAGATGCCATCAGGGGTTATGATGACCCTTCCTACAGTTTCAGAGGGAAAGGAAGCATTTTCAGGTGATGTTTTCTATGTAGATGGAATCAGCTATGACGAGATGGTTAATAAGGAATATGAGGCTGACGGCGTAGAAAATATTGAGAAGACTGAGAATGATATTCAGGAAATTCTTGCTGCAAGACAGGCAGAGCGTCAGAAGAAGGCAGCAGAGGAGATATTAAGAGCTGATCCTATTAAGCCGGAGGATATTGCAATATATGACCCTGATTTCCAGGGAACACCTTCAGGCAATTCTTCAGGCTCTACAGTAACTGCCGGTGCTCCCGCACAGTATACGTACGCAGATGAGAATGGTACATATACAAGCCTTGGAATCTTTGAGCTTACAGCTTACTGTCCATGTCCAATTTGCTGTGGTATCTACAGTAATATGACAAATCCAACTACCGCAAGTGGAACAAGAGCTACTCAGGGTAGAACAATTGCTACAGATACATCTGTAATTCCATTTGGTACACAGGTAGTAATCAATGGTAAGATATATACAGCCGAGGATACAGGTGGAGCTATTAAGGGTAACCGTATAGATATTTATTTTGAATCACATACTGAAGCGCTGTATTTTGGTAGACAGAAGGCAGAGGTATTTATAGTTAAGTAGTAAGAAGGTACAAAGGAAATAAAGGCATTAATTACTTGTTTTTATATATTTAATGTGTTATTATCCTTTTGGTTAAATACAAATATAAATATATGAGGAGTTTTGATATGGAATTAATATACAAAAGTACTAGAAATGCTAACGAAACAGCAACAGCTTCTATGGCTATATTAAAGGGACTTGCTAATGAGGGCGGACTTTTTGTGCCAGACAGCATTCCTGCATTTGATGTATCATTAGAGGAGCTTTCAAAGATGGATTATCGTCAGGTAGCATACAATGTTATGAAGCTTATGCTTACTGACTTCACTGAGGAAGAGTTAATGCATTGTATCAACAGCGCTTATGATGATAAGTTTGACACTAAGGAGATTGCTCCACTTGTTAAGAAGGCTGGCGCATACTACTTAGAGCTTTTCCACGGTTCAACTATAGCATTTAAGGATATGGCACTTTCAATTCTTCCATATCTTTTAACCACATCAGCTAAGAAGAACAATGTTGAGAATGAGATTGTTATTCTTACAGCTACTTCAGGAGATACAGGTAAGGCTGCACTTGCAGGCTTTGCAGATGTTCCTGGTACTAAGATTATTGTATTTTATCCTAAGAATGGTGTTAGTCCAATTCAGGAGAAGCAGATGGTTACTCAGAAGGGTGACAATACATTTGTAGTTGGTATCACAGGTAACTTTGATGATGCTCAGACAGGTGTTAAGAATATGTTCTCAGATGTGGAGCTTAATGATTACCTTGCAACTAAGGGATATCAGTTCTCATCAGCTAACTCTATCAATATCGGACGTCTTGTTCCACAGATGGTTTACTATGTATATGCATACACTAGACTTGTGGCAAATGGCGACATTAAGGCAGGAGATAAGATTAATGTAGTAGTTCCAACAGGTAACTTCGGTAATATCCTTGCAGCTTACTATGCTAAGGAGATGGGACTTCCTATAGCTAAGTTTATCTGTGCTTCAAACGAGAACAAGGTATTATATGACTTCTTTGAGACAGGAAACTATAATAGAAATAGAGACTTTATCCTTACAACATCACCATCTATGGATATTCTTATCTCAAGTAACCTTGAGAGACTTATCTACAAGATAGCTGGCAATGATGCTGCTAAGAATAAGGAGCTTATGTTAGCATTAAATAGCAAGGGTGAGTATGCAATCACTGATGATATGAAGGCAAATCTTGCAAGCTTTTACGGAAACTATGCATCTGAGGCT
>JAGALE010000368.1 GCA_017625335.1 Lachnospiraceae bacterium | reverse complement strand
TGGGTATGGTTGATTGCCAACCTGTCCACCTGGGTATGGTTGATTGCCAACCTGTCCACCTGGGTATGGTTGATTGCCAACCTGTCCACCTGTTCCTCCATTACCATCAAATGCTCTATTTATCTCATCTGTAAACTTACTTGCATACTCTGTAAGCTTACCAAATCCTTTATTTAAAACATTTGATAATTTATCTGATAACTCTGCACCTTGCTCAATGGACTTCTCTTTAATATATCCACCATAATTCTTCCATAAACTAGGAATTGTAATACTTTCAGCTGCCTTTAATTTTACTTCTCCTAATCTGTAACTATTCAATAATGTTAATTCATTTTCTGTTACGTTATCATAGTAAATTAATTCTGCCTGTCCTGTTGATGGATTGTACTGTGTAGCAGGTACACCATTAACCATTACATTTGCTCTTGTGAACCTCATTTGTAGTATCCTCCTTAATAACTGTAGTATATACAATTTTAATTGTTGTTCTTGTCATTTCTATAATGTTAATTATTATATGAGATGCTAAAATTAAAATTACTAATCTTAAACCCTCACTGTTTATAATTATATTACTTATTAAAAATAATAAAATTTTAAGTACTATTAATTCTACAACTCTGTATACCATATAATTCTTAAATTTATTATTTAATTTATACTTGTTTATTCTAACTTCATTATTTGTGTTACTTCGTTTAAATACGTCTAATTTTCTATTCCATAGTGCCCTTACTATCTTATATCTTGTCTGCACATCTCTATTGATATCCATTGCAACATATAATGCAAATAATGATAATAATGTGATAATATCACAAATAATCCATGTAGCAACTACCAATTACTTATCCCCCTAATTATATATTATAATTACTCAATATAATACTCAAAAGTATATTTAAGGGATTATATAATTATTAGTATTTGTATTGAAAGCTATTATGTTAAGTATATGCCTTAATTCACTAAATTAATCAAAAATGATATATTTATTGCACACTTAATTTTATTAACTAGTCAAGACACCTAAAATTAGCTGTTAAGTTAACATGTACTAGTTAATGCAATCTAATTTTATTTTGCACTGTTTTACAATTATATTATAAGCATATTATTAATTTTATATGATGAATACTTATACTAATGCTGTTATTTATTTTATATGTCTTAAAAAATTAAATTTTAAAATTAAATATTTGTTTATTTTGATTTAAATGACTTATATCAAGCATTAATCTGTTGATTTATAATTATTAATATGTATATATTAATATATACCATGTATATTACATAAACTAAAAAGAGGTAATAAAACTCTGTTTATTACCTCTTTTGTATTATCTAGGAATTATTAATGTTCTTACCTCAGATGTATCTTCTTGCATCACTATATTATAGTATTTTATTCCAATAACGCCTTCTAGATCTATGATTGAGTATATTGTTTTTGTACCCAATCTTAGTTTACTTCCCTTATAAGGTTGTTCATCTCCTAAAATTACCCTGCTAACAGAAACAGTATCTACTGCATAATGTCTTATATATAATTGTAGTAATTCATTATCTATATTTGACTCTGATTTAACTGAGTATGCATTATATAAATACTTAAATGTCTTTGCCACTTCACTTGATGATAAGTTTAAGTTATTACTCTCACGTATATTTATCTCTATAAGTACTTGCCTATCTACATCCTTACCCTGTTTAACATATTCATCAATAGCACTATCTACACTATCAAAATATAGCCTTTCTTTACTTAATGCTGATTCTAATTCATCTTCAGTAATAACTCCATATATCTTTAGTATATTAGTTCCTTTTGATTGTTTAGGAAACACAATTTTTCCTGCCATTACTATTCACCTATGCCTTCTGCATTAAAGTATACTGTATCAATCCAAGTGTCTTTGCTCTATACCCCATTTTAACATTAACAGGTGTTGCAATTGCATTGCCAGATGCAAGATATTCTTCTGTTACTTCTGGTAATCCAATAGCCTCTCTTGCTAATTTATTTTCTACTGGAATCTTTTCAACGTCTAACTCAGCAAGTCTAAGTGTTTTAGTTCCATTCTCATCAATGTTTATATCAAATGCTACAATCTCAGATTTAATAATATTAATCATATCATTCATTACTTTAAGACTTACAGGAAATTCATCAGCTGTAATATCTTTTGCATTAATCTCATTTGACTTGATTTCACAATAATCTGATACTGTAATTCTATTTTCATTACCTGTAGAAGCACTTGAATTGGACACCTTAACAGCTAAATACAACTCATCATCCTCATTTTTATTGAATTTTAATGAAATTTTATCTGAGCTAGCAAAATTTAATCCTGTTTTAATAGCATCCTGAAGAAGATCTTTTCTAATACTTACATGGTATTTACCATAAGGAATCTCCTGCTCATCACCGTTTTCGTCTTTATGAACTACTACTAATGACTGGTATCTTCTCACATTTTCTACATGAATTTTGTTGCCCTTAGCTGCCTCAACCCATAAACCGAATTTATTATCTGCTGTAAAGAAAGTAATATAATTATTATCAATATTCTTTACGCAAATATCATCAACTTCTAGCTCGTTTTTAACTTTACCAAGAATAGTTGCAATCGCTTTTGCTGGTCCTGTAGACAACTGAATGTTGTTCTTAAATTCTGTTTCAATAGGAACTGCTGTTACATATGCCTGATTGTTAACAAAACCAAGTTTCCAAGGAGCTGAAATATAGGCTACCTTACCATCCTCAACTGTTAATCTGTTCATGTATCCTATTAATTCCGCAATATCCCATGTATCACATTCAGTAGCATCAAATATAGCATCATAATTAGCTCTAATTAAAATAGCTGACTTCATATCAGCTCCTGCCTGTTTATAAGGTAATGGCATTGTTTTATTGGAAGCTGTAGTATATTCTTTTTCGCCGTCTTCTGTCTCTCCAACTAAAATCTTAGAATCAACACTAAACTGTATAACCTTTTCATTGAATGTTAATACTGCATCATCAATTAAAATATTACCGAATGGTTGACAATGTCCTACAATCTTAATGAAAGGTTCAAATTCAACTACAAATTTACCTTCAGGATCTGTCTCTTCTTTAATTGCATTTGTTTCTCTAATTAGATGTTTTCTTCCATCTGAATAACAAATCTTAACTACATCTCCTGTAGTATCAATCATAACTCCAGGAATTTGCTTATCCTTAGCTGTAAAAGCTGCAATATTATTAAGAATGTTTGTAAGTTCTTTTACGTTAAAAATCATTTGTACTGACCTCCAAATTAATTAAATTTTTATACTTAACAATACTTCTAAGTCAATATAGAGGCATTAACTATCCTCTATTCTGAAAGATTGGAGGTAAATCTCCAAATGGACTGCTATTATTAGGTGTTCCCATACCAACAGGAGCCCCACTAAAAGCCATCTGAGGTGGAACTGGTCCTCCAGTTGGTGTATTACCAAATACTGACTGATTACTTACTGATGTAGCTGACTGTTCTCTTTCTTCTTGTTCTATTCTAGCAATAATTTCATTACCGCTCTTTAATGTTTCAAGAATACTCTCAACTCTTTCATTATAAATTTTTTCCACATTTTCAGGTGTTACCTCAACCCCTAATTCATGGGTTAATTCAGCACATAAGTTGTTTAACTCCTGGGTATTAAACTTGATTTCAGCTGTTAAGCTTGAACTTTTTTCTTTATATGCTCTAATTGATGCATTATATTCTTTAATTTTTTCAATATTTACTCCGCTAAGCATTTTTACACCTCTCTTATTTTATCCTTGAGCCTCTTTCAATAATTTAATTGCTTTTTCCTTGTATTTATCATCAACACCCACCATTGCGCTAATGATATCCTCTGGATTTCCTACATTTCTTTCATGGGAATTTAATTGCTTTACAATGTCAGATATATCAATTCTGCTTTGTTTTTCTTCCTTAACCTTTTTCTCTTTTTGCTTTGCCTCAAGATTAAATGAATCAGCTATATCCCATAATGGTACTTCAACTACGTCATATTGCATAGTTCCGTCACTAAAAATTCTTAGGTTAAGTATATAACCTTTTTCATCCATTAGTCCTTCTCTGTATGCTGGTCTTGTCATACATCCAAGATAATGTACTTTAGCTTTATGTGCCCTTGTACAATCTTTATTTAATATACTACCCTCAAATATGTGATGTTTATGCACATGTCCGCATATAATGTAGTCTACTCCATGCCATTTATGTAAATTATCTAATTCAATTGCTTTACCATAATTTGCAATAAGAGTATCTTTAAACTTTAAGAAGTTATGGCTTATAATCACATTAATATCTGTATTTGGATTGCCAATTAATACATCTGTTTTTTCTGTGTCAAAAAAGTTATCCTTCTTTGTCTCAATATAATCCACCATACTAATGTTTACGTTACCAATCTTAAGCTTTGTTGAAGGTTTTATTAATCCCTTTTCTATGTAGTATTCATATTCAGTCATGCCATATGTAGCAAAATCATGATTCCCCTTTAATTCGTAACGATTACCATTACAAATTCTATACTGCTTTTCTAGTTCTTCTTCGACTGCTCTTCTATATTCTAATGTATGGAATCTACCAAATGTGAAGTCACCTGATCCTATTATATGAGAAGCGTTTCTATCCTCTGCTACTCTTGTGATTGCTCTAAAGTATTCTAAACTTTCTTCAGGATAATTTTTGTGTGCTCCATATGCTTTACTGCATAAATGTATATCACCGTAAATTATTATTGATGCTAGTAAGTTCTTCATATTGTCCTCCCTATAAAATATCTTTGTCAATCACAACTGATTCACCACAGTTTGGACATGTAGTAACTGCTACACCGCATTGTTCAATGTAATCCATCACTTGTTTAATATAGTTATCTATCTGATTAACTGATTCTTGAGATGTTTTAATTGAATTATCTAAGCTCTTTATTTTTGATAACTTGTATACTATATTTACATCTTCCTGAGTAATTTCCTTACATTTATCTACTTCAACTATAGCGCCTTGTTTTCTAATTGTTTCTAATCTATTTAGTAATGAAACTGCCCTATATAGACTGTTAAACTGAACTTCATTAATTTCATCTAATTCATTTAATTGTGTTAATGATTCTGCCTTACTCTTTTTATCTATAAGCTGTTTGTTTCTCTCTATAACACTATTCAACTTCTCTAATATGCTTGTATTAATTTCTGTTAAGTTACCTATTTCTTTAAGTGAATCTAAGCAATTAATAATTTCAGTTCTTTTAGTCAATAATCTGTTAATAGATAATAATTTAGATGCCAAGTTAATATCAATCTCTTGCACTGTACCATCTTCAATAGCAGATAATGAACCCAATGTTTTTTTGCTATTCTCAATGTTCATCTTAAGATTCATTGCTCTATCTAACTTATCTAATAATAAAAGCTGACTCTGTACTCTATCTCTTACTTTTTGTAAGATAGATATGTCATGTATCTTAATGCCCTTAATTGTGTTTGTAAATGCAGTAATATTATCTTCATTACTATTAATCTCAGTTCTTAACGCATTAGCCTCTGCAGAGCCCTTCTTAATTGCTCTTGTTAGTT
Source organism: Lachnospiraceae bacterium (assembly GCA_017625335.1). Classification (GTDB taxonomy): domain Bacteria; phylum Bacillota; class Clostridia; order Lachnospirales; family Lachnospiraceae; genus Coprococcus_C. The sequence continues at coordinate 9,885 of JAGALE010000368.1, read as the reverse complement.
GATCAACCTTTAATGCATCATACATTACTTTATAGTTTGTAGATGCAGGTGTTACTACAAATAATAATTTGTCCTCATATGTTCTAATGTGTAAAAACTCTTTAGTTTCAGGTTCCTCTATTAAACCCATAACTTTTTGTACTTGTACTGGTAATCCTTCTAACTTAGTTGTATCCCATACATCACCATTAGGATACTCAACTGCGTATTTATTAACAGAGTCCATTTTAACTCTTTTAACCATTGTACCATCTTGAAGTTTGATTGCTACACCAAACATCTTTGTACCATCTCGTATATAGTCCTTCTGGTCTCTAGGATTTGCATGTAACGCACACACTTCAAATGCCTTAATAACTGATGTCTTACCAGCTTCATTCTCTCCAACTAAGCATACAATTGGAGATTCTTTAAAGTCTATTTCAACTTCACCTATATTTCTAAAGTTTTTTATGTATATTGTTTCAATAGGACTGTAATCATACATAAAATTTACTCACTTTCTATTTTAAAAATAAAGGGCACTTAGGTAACCCCCAAGTGCCCTAATGAGACTACATCATTAATTAAATTGTAATCTTAGGTGCTCCTACGCCTGCCTGTCCACCAAACACTGCGTTTGCATCAAATGTAGGAGGCTGAGGCATTTTAATGTCTTCGCCACCCATTCCACCAATTACTGGTGCTGGAATTGCTCCTGCAATATTAGGTGTCTGCATTGGAGCTGTTGCTCCTGCAAGTGCTGGCTGAGAAACTGGTGTATCTGTAATGTATTCCATGTACTGAGCGCTAGGATTAATTGCAACTGCTTTTTTATATTCATCCCATTTTTCAAAGAGACCATTTGTTGTAGCAAGGGCTGCATCTGTTGTCATACCACTCCATTCAGAGAATGACTTGTCAATGCCTTCCCAATCAAATTTAGCTACATCCTTGTCAATCTTATCTTTTAAACCTGGATATCTAACCAGTAACTGTCTATCTGGAAATACTGGAGATGTTGTTGACTGGCTAATCTGTAATCTCTTATCATCTGTTGATGGATATTCAAAGATTAATTCAGAACCTGGAAGGTCTGCGCCAGCGTTTGCAATCTGCTGCTGAATTTTTTCTACACGAGATGAAGATAATTTCATAACTTTAAGGTCATATTCTGGAAGGTTGTCACTACCAAGAACAGGTGAACCATTTTCACTAATTCTGAATTTAACAACTAACAGATACATGTATGTACGTGCATCTTTAGCTTTTCTTTCATCTGCAAATGTAGATGTAACTTTTTCAAGATGTTTCTTTCTTTCATCTCCTGTAAGTTTACATTTTTCTTCTTCTAACTCTTTACGATATCTGTAGATATCCCATGCATCGGAAACTCTATCACAGAAAGGACATGTACCATCGTTAAGAAGAGATGTACCATCTTCTGATTTTCTAACTACGTCTTTCATACAAATAACTGCTTTGTATTTTCCATCAACGCCTGTCCATTCATGCACTTTACCTGTAAGGGCTTCAAGTGCTCTCTGTTTAATTGCTTCTCCGTTTTCACCCATAACTACTTTTTCTTTGTAAGGAATGTAGATAAGGTGTCTTGCTCCTTTTTCTGCTGTGTACTTGATGGAATTACCACCTGCTGCGTCACGAAGGAAACCTCTTACGTCATCAACTCTCTTACTTGCTGCTGCTAAAAAACTCATACTGCTTTTCTCCTTTACTACTTTAGTTTTTTACTCTCTGTTTACTCTCTGGTAACTCTCTGACTCTCTCAACTCTCTACTGTTTATTTGCTGATGAAGTCTATTTATAATTAAAAGCTTATGCTTTAATTATTTTAATTAAATACCTGAATGTATTTTTCAGGGTTAAACTCTGTTTTATCTAACTCTGTGATGATTTTTTCTAATTTTTCAGAAAATTTTGTACTTAGTACATTGTATAAATTATTACCAAATTTGACCTCCACAAATTCTTTTCCAAGGTACAACTCTTTTCCTACCCTGATTACCCTATCAAATGTGTCCTCATTACATCTGTCACACAACTCTGTTAAATTAGTTGTAACCATTTCTCTTAATGAATCTCTGCTTACTACAGTGATTAATTTGTTTTCATTTGTAAATTCCATAAAAATTCTCCTTTAATTAACTTAATTTAAAATACCTTAACTAATACTTATATGATATTTTTATGGTACTTACTAACAATAAAAATGTCAAATTTTAAAAAATTAATTATACTCTATAATATATTTATGCTATGTTTATAGCATTGTCACTTCTAGACATTGTCCACCCAGTCCATTATGACTGCTTCCCTTTAATATATCAATGGATGCATTTACATATTCCATGACCCATTCACGATTATCTAAACTTTCTCTGCACATCTCATCAATATCTTTGTATTTTAGATACACATTTATTGTAACGTGTTTTTTGAATGTCCAACCCTTTAATGCTCTTTTACCAGCATCATCTCTATCGGGTATTCTTATCACACCATACTTGCATCTATTCAATAAACTTATGATATAATCTGAAGAATGAGTACCACACATTGCAAAACTGTTTTTATATCCAAGATTTCTTAAACATATTGTGTCAGTTATACCTTCAGTTAGTATAGCGTATCCTAATCTATATGCTAATTCTAGATTTTCTAATCCATACAATGTATCTCTACGTCTATAATATGCTGATGTTCCATAAATATAACGCTCATCTGCATTAGGACTGTAACCAACAAGATTTTGAACTAACCCTTCCCTTGTTTTAATCGGTATTACCCATCTATCATGGAATATTGGTCTATTATTTGTCTGTGAAATTACCCCTAATGTATCCATTACATTTAAGTAAGACGGAACTAACATTTCAGTTGCATCACCAATATAAAATATACCAGCGTCCTTAACTGTCTCCATACTAAACTGTCTCGTATTGCAGAAGTCATCTAATTTCTTATCTCCTGCTCTTTCTCTTAGTATATTTGTATAATCTGTTAATCTTTGTTCATATGCTGTTTTAAGTTGTAATTCATTTTCTAAATCACTTAATGTTCCCATTACTAAGTTCTTCTCTATATCTCTTTATAATTTTTTCTACACTCTTCAATATATAAGTTGGTACTTTAATATCTTTTTCTTTTGTAAAAACTAAATTTACATTTGCATCTTCATCAACCCTAAAAGCCTTATCATAACTTATTACGGTTCCTTTATGCACCTTGGTTTTGTATCCAATATACTCTGTCATATCAAATACCCAAGATCTATTTATAATAACAAGTTTATGACCTGTAAAGTCCATATTTAACTGCCTCCAGATAAAATTAATTTGTTGGCATCTCTAACCATTTATCCATACTCTTATTTAATACTGATTCTGCTTTCGTTTTTAATGCCTGAAGTGATTCTTCTAATTGTAATCTTCTGTTGTTTAATTCTGACTGTGTTATTAAACCTTTCATTGCGAGTTGAATATATGCAGTATACTCAAGCTGCACCTGCATCATTGCTGTAATAAACATTCTCTCTGCTCCAGTAAGGTTTTCATCTATTTTAATTGTTGTCTCAAGTTCTATTACTTCTGTTTCGTACTGTTTAATTAACACTGTCTTTTTAAAAGTAGCTCTAAGTGTATCAGAAGCTTCACCAAAGGAAGCCTTCATAATGTTGTCCATGTTTAAACTCATAATTTCATCCCCTTAAAATTATTAAAAATTTAATACTTATATATACTTATATGACTATTTACCACTATAGACTCAATCTTGTCTTTGTTATATCATTTAATTTTACAAGTTCTCCTGGTTTTTTATCTGTAGCGTCTCTGTATACCCTCACATTATCTCCGAGTGTTTTTTGAATCACAACACCAATCAATGAATCTACTTTATTTTTAACTGCCATACCTAACTGATATATACCTCTATGTGTCTTTAGATATATGTATGTATCTGCTTCTTCAAGTTTATATGTTAATAATGAACTGATTGCAGACATTTGGTTAGATGTCATCTCCGACATATCCCCTAAGTCAATTATAAAATTAGGTGTATTTATTACCTTTTCATCTGGTATAAGTACTTCCTTGATATACTCACCTGAAATTGCCTCCTCTGTACCAACAGAGATAAGTTCCTTGTTGTCACTTATCTCATGTTGTCCAGGTAAAACAATCTCACTGTTATCGTCATCAAATAATTTAAGATCTAAATCATTCATAAATTATTTACTCCTATGTTAAAGTGTTATTGTTTGCTTTAAAAATGCCCTCTAACTTAGATGCATTAAGTCCCTTTACATACACTCCAGTATGATTTAGTACATTACCATCAAGTAAATATACTATCTCTAATGCATCACTATCTGATTCATCACATACTTTTGTTGCTAAATAATCTATAATAGCATCTTTCTTTTTGTAGTAGATATTTCTCATATCTACACCGCATACATTCATTCCATCTAATACACAAGTACCAAAGATACTTATAATATCCTGCAATGATGAACCATAGAATTTATTAGACTCATCTACTAATGAAAATGATTTTTCTTCTTCAATTTCGTCTAATTCTCCATCTTCTCTTTCATCATATTCGTCATCTTCCTCCTCATCTACAGCCGCCTCCATAGCTTTAAACCATTCCGCTTTTATATCTAGATTATTTTCAGCTATAAAATCAGATAAATTAAGTAAGAGAAACTCTTCATCCGTGTATTTTCCACCCATATATGCCTTAGCTTCCCCTCCACGACCATAATTAAACTGTAGATTGATTAGTCCACCAATAGCTGGATGAATTGTCTGATGAAAATTATCAGGATTTGTTATATAGTCAATAACCTTCTGTCTTCTGAATCCTAATACTCTTTCTTCAAAGTATTTTAATACATCTTTAGGTTCAACTGATTCATTTTCAGAATGTCTAAGTGGTATTACATCTGCTTCTCTAGATAATTGCTCAAGTAGATTAGGATGAATTTCTGCCATCTTACCCTTAGCTTTACCCCAAGCTGGACCAATTCCTGCACCTATATATAAAGGTGGAAATCCATTTATTTTAAATTGCATGTTAATACCAACATCCCTCAAAACTCTTTGCATGTTAAGCTTCTTAACATTAACTTCCATGAGCTGTTCGTCATGTACCATATTGACAATTAATAAATCACCAAGTAAGTTATTTTCTCTAATGTACATGAAGTTTCTTGCTACTGATATTTTGAAAATGTCAGCCGCTGTTCCCTGAATAACAGCGTTTCCTGCCTGTCTTAATGCTGCCGCTTTTTTAGCATTGTTTTCATTACCATCAGCATCTGTAAATGAATAGTATCTATATCTATTCCAGAATGTCTTTGTGTATCTCTTAACCTGAGCCATTTCTTTTACCTGATCAAAGAATTTTCTTGTCATTGGCTGATCTTTGAAATAAAGCTCATATTTTTCGGCCGCTTCATCACGCGTACGCTGATTGTTAACGCCTGTTAACAAAATAGCCAACGACCCTAGGCCCATTCCGTACGGGATGCCAAAGTTAAAGCTCTTCGCGTCTCCCCTCATTTTTGGAGTGACTGAAGCATAAGGAACACCGTACATTTGACTTGCCATTAATGTATGATAATCACTATCAGGATCTGAAAATAATTCTGCAAGTTTATTATTATTTGACATTGCTACAAGCACACGATACTCAATCTGTGAGTAGTCAGCATCCATCATTACATAGCCATCTCTTGGTTCAACGATACCAGTAATTGCCTTAGGATACTGCTGTGCATTTGGCTTGTTACAACTCATTCTTCCTGTGGCAGTTGAAATCTGTCCATAATGACTAAAAATTACACCTCCCGGATACATGAAATAAGGTAGATTATCAAAGAATTTAGTGACTAATGTATCCTCTTTCTTGTATTCTGAATAAAGATGAACTATTGGATACTTAGGTGTACCGTCTTCATTTCTTTCCTTAAGTAATCCCTTTAATTGCCCTTTAGCTACAGACATTTTTTCTCCACTCTTAAATGGTATTCCCATTTTAACATAAAATAGGTCAGCCACCTGTGCAGGAGAAGCTAAATTTAATGGATGCTCACTATCATTATCTATTATGTTTCTAAGTTCTTCTGTTGCTTTTAAAATAGAGTTAAGTAATTCCTTATTATCAGGATCATTCTCAGAATCATTGAGTAGTTTAACTAATTCGTTGTACTTCTCTAACTCCTTAGCTGAACTATAATTAGCTATCTGCCTAATTTCAGACTCTATTTTTACTATCTTAGCCTTTGTTCTATCGCGAACACCTAAAATCTTGTCCTCATTAATTCTATGCCCATAAAATTCCATATATCCTATAGCACATTCTACCAATACCTCTACATTATAGATATATATCTGCTCAGGATGATTTTCTACCATATCTTTTTTGTATTTTAACAATAATTGAAAGGTAACATCACCATCAGTAGGTGCGTAAACTCTTGTACCATCATAATCCATATATGAGAAATCAATTTTACTGTTTTGTTTCTTTTTTCTACTTCCAGCTTTTACCCTAATTTCTCCCCCATCATCTTCTTTAAAATCAGGGAAGAAATCATTTAATTCCCACTGATCTACACCTAGTTCTACCTTAGCTAAATATTTCAAGTTAGAAGGCTCTCCACTATTACGTGTTGTACTTCTAAATTTGTACATTATCTGATGTAGTAGCATTGTATCATCTTTGATGTTTGTATCTATTTCGTAAAGCCAACCTACTTTCCATTCGAATGAACCACCATGAGGTACAATATGCTTTGTAGTTAAAATATGCCTATTTCTCTCCATTAAAATCACATCAGATGTAAAATCTTCTGGAGCTGTTTTCCTAACATAATCAGCCATGTCACCATCTGAATCTCTTAGTTCTCCAACTGTATATTTGGCCTTAATTTGCTCTATTAATTTTTTTCTTATATGACTTTCCTTATCATCATATAAGTTTTTAAACTTCCTATTACCACAAGGAAAATAATAGGATACATTAGGTTCAATACAATAGATAATTCCAACTAATTTATCAGCTCTGAGCTGTTCATTAGGATGCTCTTTATTGTATTTCTCTAGTTCCCTTTGGTAAGAACTATTTATCTTACCAAAGCAGTTAATTCTTAACCCTGTGGTTTCTGTATCGTATGCAATTACGCCATCATAATTATCTAGATAGCTAAATATCTGTTCTGCTTTTTCATCGTCATTTACTATATAATATTTTTTATTTTTTAACCAAGTTATATCTTCTTTTTCTAATGCTATTTCATTAACTGATCTGACTATTACATCATCACCATCAGCAACTGAAATATCTTTTTTGCTAGAAGTTGTTAACTTTATGTACTCTATATCAGATGGAAATGTGATATTTTTATCATATAATAACTCTATATGCTGATTTTCACCTGATATATCACATCCACAAAGCTCTCCTGCAGATAACTGTATTAGGTAGTCTACTCTTGTCTTGATAAATTCATGCTGAGTAAGCACTCCCAACTCAAATGCCATTGCGTTACCATTTTTGGATGTACACCCTCTAATTCCTACTAATAATGTAGTTGCCATTTCTTTAGCTACTACGTTACCAAAAGCATACTCTCCAGTATCATCTTTTTTATATGCTGATTCTACAATTCCATTGTTAATCAACATAGCCTCAAAGGTTCTTTTAGTATGACTACATATCACACCATATGCCTTTCTATCATTTCTGTATTCTCCCTTACAGAACATAGGTTTTCCTCCTTTGCTATTACTAGTTTAGTTTATTCTCTCTGTTCTCTCTGTTCTCTCAATACTTGCTATATTAATTTATTTTTAGTCCAAATTAAAGTTTTAATTCCACTAGTATATACTTTAAGGTACCCTAACTTCATCATCGTACTGTCTATATCATGCTTATTATCTATATTTAAATTAGCTATATATTCCTCAGCACAGCTGATCACATCATCCTTACAAGCCCATACATATTTCTCTATTATACTATTACTTACTAAAAATCCATTATTTACAAAATAACTTGTTGTAAGTTTATCTGCATCATCTCTAACTGCAATAATTTTTGGGTCTTTAAACTTTATAAATTCGTTTATTAGTATTCTTAAGCATTCTTCCATATTAGCCTTATGGCTATATGTGTACCTATTTATTATATATCTATCATCTCCACAATCTACAAAGGTCATTAAAGCTAATAATCCGCTGGTATCTTTTAAAGCCATTCTAATATCTGATTTAGCATCCCCATTTAAGTTTAATTCATTATTAAATTTAATAGCCTCATTAATATTTAATTGAATTAATTTGTATTTAACTGGTGTATTTTTATTCAATATAGATGATAGCATGTTTTCAACCTTTTTTCTTCTTACCTCGTCATACCAATCATATTCATATATGTTTATTAACTCAATTCCTTTATCATTACAAGCCTTCATTTTATTTAAATGATAATTTTTATCTTTATTTATATCAGAGTGCCAGTAAACTCCGTTGTATTCTATGGCTATATTTAATTCTGGTATGTATATATCTAATTCATATGGGTTGATTATATTATGTACATTGTGTAATACTTCTTTTTTACATATAGAACACACAAATCTATACAATTCTTTTTCACCAACACTTGAATAAGGTGTATCCATATAATTTGAATTATTTAATCCATATTTATTTAAATGATAGTTAGCTACCTTATAAGGTATATCTAGATAATTTGCCAAGTCTGTTATAGATGGCTTAGTCTTATAACGTTCTGTAAATTCTCTAATTTTATCTATCAATTCATCTTTATTAGGAGTAAATTGTATACATCCACAAGATTTTGTACCTCTATCCTTAAGTGTACGACTTCTTATTACCTTATAGTTCCCACAATCACAATGACATAGCCATTTTTTATTTCCAGCATACTTTATTACCTCAAGCTTTCCTGATCTCCAACCTGTTAAATCCTCAGGTTTTGGAATACTACTATGTCCACATGATGTTGCCCTTCCATCTAATAGATGATTTCTATGCTTAATACAAGTACTACCACAAGAGCATTCACATTCCCAGTACTGATTACCTAAATATTTCTTGACTGTAAGTTCTCCAAATACTTGATTAGTTAAATCCTGTACCCTATCTAAATTTTTTAAATGTCCACAATTAGTAGATCTACCATTTTTTAAAGAATATATACTAACTTTTTTCTCCTTATTACAAGAGTATCTACATAATACCTTGTAATTCTTATCTTTTTCTCCTATAACTGTCCAGTCACCAAATGTATCGCCTATTTCTACTGATGATTTTGAATTACATTTACCACAAGAAGTAGATCTACCAGTTAATAATGAATATCTATGAACATCTTTTATAGTCTTATTTCTACACTGGCATTCACACTCCCACATACTATTGCCCTTATACCTAATAACCTTCCAATTACCTATTATACTACCTTCAAGATTTATAAACTCTCCCACTAGTTAGCCTCCTGTAGTTATAATTCTTTCATTCCTACAATTTCAACAGAATTCTGACTTTCATTTAAAATATCAATGACTGATTTATAATCATCACCAAGCACTATTTTATTAGTAGTATTGTTTGTTTTTCTTTTTGTAGGTATATAATTATTAACTACTTTCTCTTCTTTACAGAATTTATATGACTTTTCATATTTTCTTACTTCGCATAGACCTACTCCTATTACTATTTCTTTAGGAGCTCCGCTTCTATATAGTTCTGTTGCTCTTCTCATATGGTCTACATATGCCTTGTTTTTCTTAGGATTTTCAATCCATCCTGCAAGTGTACTATTATCTGTAACAAGTAATACCTGATTAAT
>JAGALE010000367.1 GCA_017625335.1 Lachnospiraceae bacterium | reverse complement strand
TAACCAAACTTACCTGGGTCACCACCAACTCCGCCGCACATAAAAATTAAACTAATCAAACTATCAACGCCTATCTCAAAACCACTTTTATCTATTAATACAAATTTTAAATCATTATCATATTTTGAATGATTAAAATAAATATCCATTAATCTTCCCTTACTAAATTCCAAACTTAAACATTTATAATCTAACTTACCACTATAATCTTTCGCTACATTATCCAATCCCAATGCCCCAACATACTTTTCAACCCTATCTTCCACAACATTAAATCTATTACAATCTATACCAATGCACTCTAACCTATTTTTAATCATTTCCTTAACTCCCTATATCTTAATACAATACTAACCAATGCCATATCATTTATTTTTTAATATTCACAATTATCTTCTCAACAATACTATTTTCCATAAATGATATATCTAAATTACTAAAAATACTATCAATCTTCTTCAAATCCTTATTTCCATAACTTAACTTTATCAACCCAACAATCGACGCCAAATCTAATTCTTTATCATTAACCACCATAACAACATTGCTATAATCACTAATCACAAAACCCTTTAATATATTTCTAAAATTACCACTTATTTCTACACCGTTGCCACAATCAAAACTCCAACACCCTATCTCAATTTCAGCTTCATACTTAAATATCTCTAACAATAACTTACTACTATAAATTTCCTTAACCTTACCATAACAGTCCAATAAACTATCTTTTTCCAAATCTATCACAATATCGAATGTCCTATCAAAACTCTCTAAATTCTTAATAATAATTTTATCTACTCTATCATTATTTAACTGTACACACATATTACTCATAAACTACCACCTAATCTCAAATGCCCTAACCTATTAAACTATTAATATCTAATCCAATACTGTTATCTAACACTAACCCTATAACCTTATCATTATTACTATCTAATCCACACCATATATCTAGGTTATCTAATTTATATCCTAATTCTAACCCATTATTCTTAAAGCCCGATTCACTTATTCTCTTAAATAAATCTACACCACAATGTATATTCTCAATATTCCAACCAACAACCCCAACTTTACCAAAGAGTCTTTTAATTATTACACATATTATCCTATTATCCAATGATATAATACTTAAATCCTTTAACTTACTACACCAACATAACAGTGGTTTATTATCTACCCAACCCATAAATTTTAAATCACAGGCATAAAAATAATTATTATCATAATCTCCTTTAAATACACCACGCTTGAAATAATTATCTAAAAACTTATTATAACTTAAATCAATCTCAATACTATCATACTCAGCCTTATCCCTATATGATACAAGAATCTTATCAATTTTATTAATAATTATATTATTACCCACTAGACCCATAATAGCACCTACAAATCTTAATTTTATTAATTATCTACTAATAATAAATGACATATCACTAATACTTAATTACTACTTAACTTATATTAATGACCTATCAATATATCTTCATTACTTATATATTTTCTCCACCGCCATAACTAATATTACTCAATATCACTTCTTTTACTTACTAGCCCTATAAATGACTTATTATTTTAATCTTTATTCATTTATACAATAATACATAAATGCCCTATCATTATTAGTAGTGCACTACCTTATATTATCTAAATTCCTAACTACTCTCAGATGACATAATAAAAATTACTTAACTCTTAATTTCTATTAACTAGACCTATACATGCACTATTCTTTTAACCTTTATCTAAAATACTTCTATACTATACCAATGTCCTATTATTATCCTTAAAATATTCACTTTATAATAACTGCTGTTTACACTTACCTTGGTTATATTATAATCTCTATTTATACCAATACAATATATTGGTCACATACAATCTCTAATGACCTAATATAATTTCTAAAATAACTATCACTCTTTATACTTAATCTTTAAATTTTATGTATACTTCCTAATATATAATGGTCATATACTACACTGACCTATCTTATTTATCTTACCATAGATACATAAGATTATCAACAAGACCTTATAACGATTATCAATTTTCACACATTTGTCATTATACTACAATACCACTAATTTTTATCACTAGTCTATCAAATGATATTAATATTTTTACTTTTTACACTTTATTAAATATACATAAATGACATATTTAAAAATAAATGTACTATATATTTTTACCAAAAATCCCACAAATACCCTAGGTTATTTTAACAAATGCTCAAGATAATTTATTCATACTAACTAGCTTAAATGCTGTATCTATTTTTAATTAAATCTTAATACCTTTTAACACACACGATTTTTAATCACTAGTTACTTGTATGCCATTATTTTTATCATTAATCAACAAATCTTCAATTGATATATCTAAAATTCTAGGTCTAAAGTCTAACCACATATTGGGTCTCTTCATGACTACTACTTCAATAGACATTGTATTCTTAATACCTTTACATACCCTTATATTAAACAATGCTGTAATACCTAACTTGAAATATTTATCATTTATATCACTATAGGCTAGATTATATAAATCCCAATTGTCATACAAACACTTCAATGATATATTATAATCTTCATACTTTATTACAAGGTCGTCTAGGTCAATTTTTGTATAGTCCACTAACAAATTATACAACACATAATTATCTCCATAGTTGGGTACGTCAACTTTCTTAAATATTAAATTACCATTATACATTGACACTATTTTAGACCTACCTAGTATCATACCCATTGACTCTACGTTTATACTATTATTATCATATTTCAAAGTCACATTACTCATATCTACTCCCTACTAATATCTATGCTTTCCATGGATATTATTTGTCTGTTGTTATTCATTTTATACTCACTATATCTAATTAATATAGTCTTTTTATTATCTATTGATGTTATCATATAACTACAATTATCACCTAAAATTACCAAATCATGTTTTGTTATTCTAAGTAAAGTTGATAACATATCATATTGGTTACATAACCAATCCAAATAATACTTATTATCATGGTTATCCATTAAATATGTCTGACTTAATTCTTCTTTGCTTAACTCACTTATATTAATAAGTGTCAATAGTCCTTTTCCTATCTTACTTACTAATGTGTTATCTTTTATACCATAGACTTTCTCCCTTACTACTGTGCCACTATTTATTTTAATCATTTTATATAAATCTGAATTTCTTCGTAGATAGTACTCTCCTATACGTAGATTCGCAAATGAATCAATATAAATCTTACCAAAAACAGAGTGTTTAAAAAATGGTTTACTGCTTAACCAATCTATATCAGAAATATTAAATTCGCTCCAAAAAATCTTAATTTCTATAACTGTGTCATACTTATCTTTTTCAACGTTAAAGCTTGCAATATCAAAGGTCTTATAATTCTGCCATTCTTTATCTTCTCCACTATTATGGTCAATCTTATCCTGATAAACATTATTAATTTCTACAAGGTCTTCATAATTAAACCAACCACAGTGCATATTGTATAAACTAAATAATTCAGGCTTATTGGTTTTAACAATTATTCTCTTCTCACTATTCATAGAGTTCATTTTAATAATCAATTGATAATGCCTTTTTGTTAATACGCTTGTAAATACTCTATCAATCGCATTATATCTCATATCTTTAAGTCTAGGTATATTAAAGAATAATTCTTTTAAATTATATTTCTTGCTACCTACCTTTATCAATGGTGTATTATATTCCCTATGTCTACTTATTAAATTCTTAATTTTATTTGTTAACATGTAGTTTTAACCCCCAAACATCTTGGTATCTGTTAGCACCTTCGAATGTACATATAATCAAGTTCTCATATTTTTCACCTGCAAAGTCATAGTTATGTACCATTACATAAAGTTCACCTATTCTTATATCTATGACTGTATATTCTTTTCCAGAATCTACTAATTTACTTACATTATATAAATCTTTTAGACTTTGTATATGCCCATTTTCATAATGTAATATTATATCACTATCTAGGTCTCTAAATATATTACTGTTAAATACAGTATAACCATACCCAATGTTACATATAGCATACTTTTCAATGACCTTAAGAATATTATCAGGTTCTATTCCATTTATATCTTTACCACCATAGTGTATATCAATTGATGATACTTTGTTATTAATTTTAATATCCATGTCTACACCTACTATTTCATTAAGCAATTTATATCTTTACCACTAATTTCTCCCTTAACTGCGTATGTTAAGCATTTAGCACCACTGTTACATTTGTCTTTAAATATACAGTTATTACAATCTTCACAAGTGTCTATATCATTTATTATCTTTGATAATACCACACTATTCTCAATGATTTCACTCAAACTTTCATTTGTTAAATTACCCAGTTCAATTGGTAATCTTCTACATGGTAAAAGCTTACCGTCAGCCAATATAGCTAATAGTCTTTTACCAGCTGAACATTTATATACACCGTCATGTCTGTCATTTCTATACCTATCACAATTACACATAAACTGCATTGCTCTATTATTATGTATATAGGTCTTACTTAATTTTAGCTTACGTAAAAACTCATTTCTTTTAATTTCTTTTCTTAAAATACTTATGTAATGTTTAAACATGGTATTTGTCATTATATCAAGCGAGTTATTGCCCATTGGCACCAACCTATCTGTCCAAAATCTATCTACACCTATCTTCTGACATAATCTAATGACTTCCTTCAATTCCCCAAAGTTTGTATTACTAGCTGTAAAAGATACCATGGTTTCAATACCAGCTTTCTTTAATCTTTTAAGTCCATTTACAGCTTTATCAAAACTTCCTTTCCCACGAATACTATCATGCACTTCTCTGTAACCGTCTAAACTTATTTGTATAAAACTTAAATTTTTACAATTCTTTAAATTTCTAATGACTCTATCATTTATCATTGTACCATTAGTCAATATACCATAGGTTATATCATTATTATCACAAAAGCTCGTTAATCCCCATAAATGTTCACATAGCAATGGTTCTCCACCTGTGAAGTTAATATGACCCTTGTAATTATTTTTATTAAAAAATGTTTTTATTTGTGAAAATATGTATATTAATTCTTTAAAATCTAGGTCTTTTTCATATTCTTCTTGATAACAGTGTTTACACCTTAAGTTGCATTTATGTGTCAAATGCCATTGTATCACAAATTTAGTGCTCTCCTTATTCATTAACAATCACCTATGTATAATTATAATCTTTACAATTAATACTAACTAGTCTAAAAAAGGGATACTAATTTCTTAGTATCCCTTTAACTTATTATTTATCTTTATTTTTAATACATGCTACTGATAACAACCAGCCAAAGCTACAAACAACATGTGGTTTTCTTTCCACAACTTATTAAACTGACTATAAGGTAATGGACATTGTACAGTTCCTGTCTCAATACAAACCATAGGAGTATTCTCTACAAAATTCATATAGTTATATTCTAAACCTTTACAGGGTGAAACTTCTCCATACTTATAACCTGTAATATTATGACAATGTGTTGCTAATGCTTTTACTTTGTCTCTTAATACACCTGTTTGTCCCAAATCCCAATAAATTGCACCCTCCATAGAATGATATGTAATAGCCGCCACAAACTCTCGTTGTGCCATTGCACTTTTCATTGCTAATGCTTCTGGCTCTGTGAATGCTTTCAAACCATTAAAGTTCTCAGATGCTGGTCCATTTACGTCTATCCTTGTATTCCAACCGTAACTAAATTGTCTATTCAAATCAACCCCGTCAGCATTAGCTTTCCAACGCTTAGGATTATTTGCACCTGGCATATTGTATAAATTCTTCCTAATTTCTTCTCGGTTAATTGCTTCAATACCCAACTGACTAATTGTTACACCGTCAGGATTAACCATTGGTAATAAATAGATGCAACAATTATTAAACACTTCCCCATAAGTAATACCATGTGGTGCTATCATATTCCAATTGTCACAACATAACTCTAATTGCTCCAACATAATCCATGTGTTCATCCACTCTCTACCATGAATGGTTGACTGAATATAAATAGCGTTCTTTGCATTTTTATTACCAAGTACTACTTGATATAATGCTCGTCCGTCCACTGAAGTACCCACTGTTGACACACTAATCTTATCAGGATGTTTTTCAGTTAACAATTTAATATCTTCTTCCATTTCTTGGAATGTGTATGTATGATTAGATGTATCAACAATATCATTATTGTCAACTGCATAGACAGTCATTGTTCCTAACAATATTGTTAATATCATACATATACTTAATAGTCTTATTATCTTTTTCATTGTTTTTGTCTCCTTTCTTCTAGTCTGCTCCACCACATCCACCACATGAGCTACAACTACTGCAACTACTACACCCACTGGATGATGAGCTACTATCATAACTAGTTCTGTCATTGCTACTATTATCTACATAATTAATATTACTGTTATAATAATCTAAATCTTCTACAAGGTAGTCAATAAATTCCATAATTGACTCTTCTACTTCGTTGTCACTTCTGTTAAATTCTTCCCTATACTTCCTACTATGTACCTTTGCATCAGTGACTAATGACAACATTATAATTTGCCACGTATCATACTTATTATCAATGAAATCTCTTATTGACTTGTCATTATAATCCCTACTATATGAGTTAGCATAATAACTAATCTTAACACTATTATGAACTAGCTCTTTATGTGCCTGTGAATAATAAGTTTTTAACCTATTTCTTAACTCCATAAGGTATTTATCTATATGTCTACGTATATTTGCATAGTTGTTATCATATAACTTATTTGGGTCTATTACATATTCACATGTCTTATCGTCTTCTACCCATTTTCTACAACAATCTAGCATACCTAGAACTATTCCCTTTAAGTTGAAATCTAACTTATCAAATGTATCTTTGTATAATCTACACCTATCCTTTTCGAATCTTAATACACCTATCTGTATAAAGTACAATATAAATGCCTTAATTAAATTAACAGATGATTTTGTCATACTTAAAGCCGCTGCTGTAAAAGGATTATTGTCAATTTCGAATGTTGACTTAACTACTTCATTTAGTATATTAGGGTCTTTGTCCATATCCCTATCAAACTTATATGTTATTATTTTGTTTCTAATATCTCCTATATTTAATAGTATAAGCATGGATGTTAATATAAATATGAGTATAAACAGAAATTTAATTACACTGTTATCTTGACTATTATCTTCTATTTCATTAATATTGCTCAATGAAACTTCACCAATCGTATCACTAAAATTACTACTGTCAAATGCAACATTAATCTTAATCAAATCACTGGATGTATAAGCTCCACTATCAATAGCCAGTATATTACCATAAGATGCAACTGTCCAATTTTTTCTATTGATATATCTTAATTCAATGTCACTACCTGCATTATTACACACTGATATACTTACATTTTTAATTGTCTTATCAAATCCTGCACAGACTGGTCTAAAACACACTACAACATTACCTGTATCTTCAGATGTTTTATCGTTAAAGACTCTCTTTGCTAATCCACTTATTAAGTACTTTGTCTCATAGGTCACACTATCATTATCCACATGGTAAATCCAGCTAAATTCTCTGGATTCACTGTTAAAGTTATATGTATAATTAATTCTATTATCCTTATTTACATTATCTGTATAATGACATTCTTCCCCATTAACTGTTGCTGATACAATTTTCATTGTATCATAACACTCTAAGTCATTTAAGTACTCTGGCATTATAGTCTTATAAAATCTGCTGTAATCTCCATTATAATTGACTACCCATGTTTCAGTAACGTATACACTACCGTCAGAGTTTACCTCTACTATAAAGTTAGCACTATCTATATCATAAGACTTAGCTTCTACGTTTAAAACATTACTGAATAATAGTACTATTGACATTAATATGTATACTATTATTTTTCTCATTGCTCTACTTATCCCCCTTAGTTGCAGCCTTATAAAATTTCTTGTAAGGTTTAGCATAAACTCTTTCTTTTACAATAAAGTACAATGTTACTATTAATAATACAACATGTGTTACTAATGTAAATATAAATATAGTTTTGTTCTCAAATACAAATAAGCTTATTGTGTTTGCTATTATATTAATAGCAATCCACACTAAAATTAATGTAAATCTTTTAATAGTCCTTGCGCTATTCTCTACTATACTTTGTACTACTCCTAATTCAATTTCTCCAGCGTTTTCATGCATGTCTTTATTCTCCTTTCTTAATTCGTGTTAATATTTCACATTATATATTATATGTATATACATATTTCACATTTAACTGCTACAGTACTCAATGCTTTTCACATATAACACATTTAAAAAATTTCAACCCTAAGTTTATTACTTATATTTACTAGTCATTAATATGGTTACCAAAATATTATAAAAATTTAAAATTTATAAGTATTCATACTTATGTCTATATTAAGGTATCAGTACCAATTTCACAATCACATATAATATGTTATAATTGATTTCACATTTATAATTATGATATAACTGTATTTATATATTTTTAATGTATATAACTTTTCACAATTACCTAATATCTGTCCATATTAATTACACAATTACAATTTTACACCTTACTGTATATTAATTTTACTAATGCCAATGACTTTTCACATTTACTATTTGTAAGTCTTTCTTGATTACACAATTACTTATATCTATCCCAATGTATTATCTCGTATCAGTTAATGTACTTTATACTTTTATATGTATATTTATTTTCACATTTACTTATTACTGTATTACCTAATTACATAATTACTATTAATACAAATAATGTTTAAATACAAGGCTAATTCTCATTTAACTGTCTTAATTATTTCACAATCACCCTATACTGTTATCTTCGATTACACAATTAAAAATAACACATAAATAAAGCACCACAATTATATGTGATGCTTTATTATAGTTAAACTCATTTACCTACTGCCCAACACCAAAGAAGTCAAGCAATGCGTCTGTGTCACAATCTTCAAAATTAACAGAGTCAAATACTGTTCTTTTACTGTTCTTAATACTATTTAACTGTTCTATAAAAGTCCCCAACTGTGCTAACTCAGAATCAGCTAAATCTCTTAATTCCTTTGCTTGCTTCTCTAATTCTTCTGCCTGTGCTATTAGATTATTAGCAGCATCTACTTTAGATGCGTAAAACTTTAATAATCTAACTTGTGTCTGTTCTACATCAAACTTCTGTGCCATATTTATTTACTCCTCTCTATATTTAATATATTTTGTATATAATTTATTTCATAAGGTGTCAATCTACTATTATATTGGTATTTACCATTAATATATGTAAGTAACATATCATAGTTACTGACTATGAATCTATCCTTAAGTAATACCACATAAGAGCTAAAGTTAACCTTACTTATATCCTTTGCTTTTATAACAATACTAGATGTCCTATCACTATTTAATTCTTTGCCTATTACCAATAACAAAGCGTCATTATCTAGTATCTTATCTATATTTAGCTCACTTACTCTATGTGTATTTGTATATACCATGATATTAATATCTCCTAATCAGCTATTTTCTTTATACTAAGCTTACCTGTTCTCTTACCATTGACAGTCATAATTTCAAATGTAAATCCACCATGATTAAACTTATCTCCAACTTTAGGTATAGCTGTTAACTTATCTATAACCCAACCATTAACAGTTGTAACATGTAATTCATCTTCTAAGGTTATTATATCTCTCAATACACCAACGTTTGCGCTACCTAATACATTGTACTCATTATCATTAATTACAGTGATATCTTTTACTATCTCGTCTTCTTCGTCCCAAATGTCTCCAACTATCTCTTCAAGTATATCTTCCATTGTTACAATTCCTACCATACTACCAAATTCGTCAACAACTATTGCAATATGGTTCTTATCCACTTGAAGCTTACGTAATAGCTCTCTAATATTCTTGTTACCTGTAATAAATTTAGCAGGCTTAATGATTTCTTCAAATGTATTACCATTTCTAACTACTTTACTAAAGAAGTCTTTCTGATATACTGTACCTATTATATTGTCAATAGTATCTTTATATACAGGAAGCCTACTATATCCAGTGTCTATAAATATACTTTCTATATCATTAACTGATGCAGTAATGTTTACACTTGTCACATCTACACGTGGCGTCAATACATCCATAGCTACCAAGTCTGAAAGTTCTATTATATTCTTAATCATATCACTTTCTTGCTCGTCAATAGCTCCGTCATTCATTGTTTCTTCAACAAATGTTATAAGCTCTTCTTCAGTTATACACTGATAGTCACTAGCTTTAAACAATTTTGAAAGTACTTTTTTTTCCACTGCCTAAATATGAAATTAAAGGGTGTTAGTATAAACATTATAACTGACAATATTGGTGCACTAAACATTGTAAATCCCTCAGGATGTTCTTTAGCTATGCACTTAGGTGATATTTCACCAAAAATTAGTACAACAACTGTTGTTACCGCTGTTGACATACTTGCCCCTAAGTCCTCACCTAATAATCCTATAAATAGTACTGTACTAAGAGATGCACTTAAAATGTTAACTATATTATTACCTATTAATATAGATGATAACATACCATCATAGTCATCAAGCATTTTAAGTACCCTAGATGCTCTATTATTTCCTTTGTCTGCCATACTCTTCAATCTTACCTTATTAACTGTTGAAAAAGCTGTTTCAGTAGCTGAAAAGTATGCTGACATTACAATACATAAAAGAATAATTATTAAGTTCCAACTGTCTCCGTCCATTTAATTAGTAAAATCCTTTCTTATAAATTATTATTGCATTAATATTTAATATGACTAAATTATTTAACCTTGCTTAGTTTATTACTGTACTACTTATTACTCCCCATGTATATGGAAAGTAATCTGCGTAGTTACCATTATCGTCATAATTATACATTCTTATATTCATGCTACTATCTTGCTTCTTCAATTCAATAGCTAATAATTTACTAAGCTCTACAACTTTTAGTTTAGGTCCATTCTTAACAAAGTAATGGTCTTCCCCCACAATAGGCAGTAGATTAAACATATCTGTTAGTATGTATTTCTCCCCATTAAATTCTATATAACTATTCTTTAATTCGTCTCTATCAGATACTGATATGTTAACAATTCCACTTGTATGTGCATGTGTATCCCTATAAATTGAATTTATTTTAATCACAGCATTACCTAAATTTAGTATGGTATGTTTAGATGCGTTTGCTATCATTTTAAAATTATCATGCCCAGAGTGCTTAAGGTTAAATCTGGTAATTGTTTGTTGTTTCTTATCTTTATACTTAAGTAATTGTCTCCACCTTATACGTCTATATCTATTACTAACTTTATCTACTACTCCTATTACTGTATGATTATTATTTAAAATTATATGTATTTTAATATCAGGTTTTTGCATATTTCTCCTTAACAAAAAGGGCACCTAACAAATTAGATGCCCTTTACAAGTTTGTTGTTATGTAATTACATCAATGTACTTAGTTGTTAACTACTCCCTTAAGTGCCTTACCAGGTTTGAATTTAGGTGCCTTACATGCAGCCACCTTCTTACCGAAGTAAACTCTTTCGGGTTTATCAACTACTGAAAAGCTACCAAAGCCAATCAACTGTACTGTACCACCTTTCTTAAGTTCAGCAGATACAGTATCTGTGAATGCCTTAAGTGCCTTTTCAGTGTCTTTCTTAGAAAGACCTGACTGTTCCATCATTGCTACTACTAACTCTGTCTTGTTCATTGTTAAATCCTCCATAGATTAAATCTTTATTATAAATGTCTATAACGAATGTCATACACATTCAAGTACTTAAACTATACTTAATACTAACCATGTACATACTATCTGCATTAAATGTATTAATTGGTCCTGTAATAGACTTAATTTTAATTCATTTGCTTTTAAGTCATCAACAAGTGCGTGCACTAACATATTAATTAGTACTGTTATAATTATAACTAGCTGACTTAATGTATTATATTTATCTACAATCATGGGTACTGTAATCATAAAGGACCAACTAAATGAATGTATAAGTAATGCTATTATATAGTCATTCTTATATAATTCATCAGGATAATTATTTTTCCACCATGATTTTTGCTTATAGTCAGCAAGTTTACCTTGTAAATAAAAATCATCTACAATATGTAGAAAAATCATTGTTAATAACAAAATCACATTGTATCGCATAACTATCCAATGCTCCCTTAATATTTTAAAATCAACCAAATTTATTATATTTTACATATAACTATATCAAAATGTATTATATATTGTATGTTATTTTATAACACATGTTATAAATGTATATCCTAGTAATATCTCACCACTCTGATTGTACTATTAATAAACAGCACTGTAAATATATTTACAGTGCTGATATTATATACATACTAAAAAATCAAAAATTTTTTTAACCTTATGTATACCCCAATTTTTACCCTAATGTATACCTAATTTTTTACACAATGTATATTACTACATTTATAGGATAATAAATAAAATTATCAAAAGTTGGTCCTTTATTATAAATAAAATGAATAACTGTAAACAGCAAGTTTATTAAATTTAAAAATGATATTATATATGATGTATACTTAATTTTGACCACAACGTTTTACCTAAATAGTAAACAACACCCAGCTAATACTAGGTGTTGTTTCACTAATCTACCATTGGTATTCACTTATTTGTACAGGTTTACATACTTTCTGTTACTCGTATCCTATATAATCTAAATCAATTACATAGTTAATATAATTAGGATAGTTTACTTCTTTTATCTGTCCTCTTAGTATAACTTCATTACCGCAATTAAACATTTCAAGTGTTTCGTCAGGTATATCTGTATCTACATTACATTTTATAATAATATCCAAATCCTCAATATATCTCTCTAGTTGCTCTATAAACTCACTCATATTAGATATACCGTCTAAATCAGTACCTATGTTACCTACTTCTATGTACTCTCCATCTGAATCAATTGTTGCTATGGTGCATTGTGTTTCTATATACTTTCCACTAAGATTTTTATTTGCTCTAAAAGCATTCTCATATAGTTGTCTGTATAATTCGTCTATACTTATATGCTCATATACTTTCATACCATGTATAGATGTATCATATTCAGGTTCTAGCAATCTAACCTTTTGTACGTCATATAATATATTATATACTTCCACTGTATAACCAAGCATATTATCTATATCAGTAACTTTACCTTTAATTATTATAGGTTCATTACTATCTAATTTAAAAAGTATATCTCTATGTTCGGCTAG
This sequence comes from Lachnospiraceae bacterium, assembly GCA_017625335.1. GTDB lineage: Bacteria > Bacillota > Clostridia > Lachnospirales > Lachnospiraceae > Coprococcus_C. The sequence goes on along the minus strand of JAGALE010000367.1, from coordinate 2,022 downwards.
TGTATTATTACATACTATTCTGAAAGGATTATCTCTAACATCGTTTAGTTCAAACACTGTTATTGTATCTCCGGAGCTGTATGTTGTATCTAATTTGCACTTTATTTCTACATATTCATTTAAGTACTTATTGTTTGCTCTGAAGGGATTTCTATCAAATTCTGTCTCCATATCCTTTATTAATGTTGGTGTATACTCTATATCTTCTTCGTTTACATTTTTAATATCTATTGTGTCTTCATCAACACTAACTGCCTTTATACTGTCTACACTTTTACTACTACCATCTAATGTGTTTATATCTAATATATGTGGCATAATCATAGATATACTAACTATGCCGCATACTAAAGCTATTGCATTAACAATTTGAAGTATGCCTGTGTACTTACATACACATATAATATTTAATACAACCCCTATTAAACTTAATATTGCTCCAGTTTTATTTACCTCTGTCATTGATATAGCAATTAATATCAATGATAGTAATGTAAGTGTAGCCCAGCTATAATCCCTTTTTACTGTATTCATTAGTTTTAACTCCATTTTCTTATACTTTGTTATTAATGATATGCTTCATTTCTTTAACATGTATCACTCAGTATTCCAGTTTACAATTCATTCCTCATCAATGTTTTACTCTATAATATTGCTTATTTCATTGGTTTTTTATGTCTTACTAATCACATATGACTCATTCCGAAGATATGCTTCACTACCTATTCATGTTCATTTATTAAGTATGTATTACTCTATTATACTGCTTCATTATCATATTTTGTGTATCTTCATATATGTATTACATTTAATCACCATGGTCACTTTTTGTTATCCCTAAACCTTTATTTCATTAATTTACTGTTGTATTACTTCCCATTTCTGTTTAATCTAAACTTCTCACACCCATATTCATACATTGCATAGATGATTCTATTTCTTCTGCTGTAACACCTATATATCGTAATGTTACTTCTTCATTACTATGGTTAAATATCTCCATTAGTATACGTATATCTTTATTGTTTTTATAATGCCAATATCCAAAGGTCTTACGCATACTATGACACCCTACATTCTCCTTAATACCCACATGTTTAGCTGCGTCCTTGACTATCCTGTTTATTTGTTGTCTACCCAACATTCCACCCTTGTCACGACTTACAAACATAGGTTCGTTGTCACTTCTACCCTCTATGTACTTTGCAATAAGTTTCCTTAAATCTTCCTGTACTGGTATCCTTATCTTCTTATTGTACCTAGCTGTTTTACTAGGTATCATTTCCAGATATCCCTTTTCACACACTTGTCTATAAAATGCTACAGTCTGATGTGTAAAGTCTGTTACTCTGACACCAAGGTTTATGCCTATTTCAAAAATCATATAATCTCTAATACTCTTGTTATACAAATAATCAGCCATGAGGTTTAATTTTTTCATATCTGTAATAGGATAAACATATTCCAATGTACCACCTCCAAAATATATGCCTAATGCATGACATAAAAATCAACCAATATTAATACATTTTACCTATAATCAAATGCTTATACTTTAGATTATCAATTTTATATTATATGTATTTTTAATTTTTATAAATATATACCCATATAATGCAGTAGCCTTACTATATCCAACACCTATTGTGTACCACTTAGACTTAAGATTAACTTAATGTATAACATTTATTCAATGTATATAATAATTACCTATTGCATATTAATTTTTATCTATATGCAATATTTATTATACTCAATGTAGTATCAGTGGTACACACTAAAAATTATGTAACACTATGCCTTATCATATAATCAGTGCTAATATCATTAAAATTTAGGATATAAAAATACAGTACCAAAATATAATTAGTACTGTATTTTCACTCAATTAGTATTCTCATTAAATGATATTGCTTTCTGGTCAGTTATGTTTCATTAGACATTGTTGTTCTCTTTAGTCATATGCTTCATTCCATTATTATGTTTTTCTTATAGTTACTGCTTCATTCGCATATATTACTT
>JAGALE010000366.1 GCA_017625335.1 Lachnospiraceae bacterium | reverse complement strand
TATAGGTAATTCTTTGATTTCACAACCCACACCCCTAAACAGTACTTTATCTTTATATAGCTGAGCTGTGACATTTATTACTTGCTCCCTACCAACATAAAATGCCATCTGTTCTTCAGTTGCTCTCACTTCTTTACCATCTTCTGACACGAGCCCATAATACACTGTGTCATTACCTTGCATATATCGTCCTACTAATTTATACAATGTCCTAGGTCTAGCCATTTCTCATCAACTCCATAAAAAAATATATTAACTAATCAATTTAATGTATAAATCATTGATTAGTTAATATATTTTAAATAAGGCTTATGTTTTAATTGTTATGTTTACACTTTAGTACTTAACCTGTTATATACTTCTTTAAGAATTACCTTTACCATAAAAATAATTATTATTTGTGTCATAAATATCATTAGGAATAGTTGTGTATACATCGTCTCTGCTACATATATGTATACATAATTACATACTACATATATCAATGTGGATAGTATTACATCAATTAATCCTGCTACTTTACCTATAGCAAATCCACTTTTTAAGTCTCTTGTAACAGCAATTATTTGAAGTATACCGAATATAGCATTACTTGAGCATACCACCAATTCATACCAAAACAATGCCGTTATTATTAATGGTAATTCACTATCTAGTTTGATACTATCTTTTAATAATATGTAGGCTAATATTGTTATTACAAATATAAATGCCTTTACTTTTATTACTGAACTATTTTCTCTGTTTCCCACGTCATTTTACCTCTTTCTTAAATCTTAAATTTACTATTTACTTTTATGCCAAGATTATTACGTGTGTTATTACTACCGCCTTTTGTGTATCCTACTAAATAACCAACACCAAAACTTATTAATACTGCTACAATTATTATAATTACTGTCTGCATTTTAGTCCTCCATGTTATTTCCTGCAAATAAAACAGGTATATTATTTTTAATAAGGTCATTATATATCAATATTGCAAGTCTATGAGCTTCTTCATCTCGGCTATTACACTCATATAAATTTATAAAAATTCCGTCTTTGCATGTATCACACGCTAGGTATATTCTACCAAAAATAATCTCATAGTCATGAAAGGGTATTCCCCACCCCTTTTTAATGAATTTCTTAAATTTTTTAGGTTTATTATTCTCAAGTCTGAGTAATGGAACTATACCTGCTTTGTTTTCTATGTCTTTTAATTCTTTTATACCATATATCTTACACCCTAAATAATGGCTATCTAAGTATAATTGTAATGGTGTTTTATTTTTTGTATAATCTGAATAGTATATTGCTTTGTAACAAATCTGACATATATTCAAATACTCATCTACTGTTAGGTCACTTAAATAATGTGTAGGTAATCCAGATGTTTTTAGTATATTATCCTTAAATCGTTTCATGTCTACCTTTTTGAATTTCTTATATTCTCTCATAAATACACCTACCTATCCTTTAGGTATTTAACCTCAGTAACAATGACTTTAATCATTTTAAGTTCACTGTAATTTAATACATTTACCTTGATAAAATCAATTAAAGAATGATTATATAATGTGTTTATTATGTTATCATTACCGTCTAGTTTAATACAACAATCTTTAATGTGCTGCAACTCTTCTTCTGTCATTGTAGCTATATAACATTCTATGAACTCCACTATTTCCGGATTCATGTCCATACATAACTCCTCTTGATATTAATTAAGTATTTATTTTTAACTGTCTTATTATTAATATGCTTTATGTATCACACTTTATTTCTCCAATGATTTACCGCTTTTATACCTTTATATATAACTAGTCCTGATAGAACTAATGAACTTAATATGTGCATGTTAAATTTTTTATCTTCTGTATTATTTTTATTAGTATCAGATAATGATTGACTAGCTGATTGTGTTTGTACTCCACTGAAACTTCTATAGCCACTGAAACTGCTAGTGTTACTTAAACTTCCACCGAAACTTCTTTTATTACTTAAGTTATCACTTAAACTATACAGGTCATCTGAAAATATATCATCAGGACTATACAGGTCATCTGAAAATATACCATTATCTTTATCATAATCACTAACTAATCCCTTAATATCATTTAAGTATCATTCCATATCATCAAGATTAGTTGTACAATCATTATATGAAGTACTTACTGTTTCTATATTTTCTCTGCACATACCTATCAGTTCTTCAATGTTTCCTATTATATTCGGTATTTCTTTCTTTAATTTTTTAAGTTGTTTTTTCTTTCCCATTGTTTACCTCATTACTCTAATAAGTATTACACTTCGTCTACTATTAAGTCCATTAGTTAAATTTCTTCTATATTTAATATTCTCTAAGCTGTATACCAATCTTATTGCATGACTGTATTATATTTTGAATTGATTTTTCTCCTATACTATATGTATTTCTTAATATACATATAGGTACATACTGTAATTGTTCTATTGTACTAATACCTAGTCTCCTAAGTGCGTTATATGTTCTAGTGTCTAAACCAAAAATATTCAATGGTTTATTCCCTTTAGTACTATTTATCACTTTACTTAATAGCTTTAAATCTCTAATATTTCTGTGTATGTAGTAGTCTACAACTTGCTGTTCAGTTAATTCAGGATGCCTGTTTTTATAACTTTTTACTAATTTAATATCTAAATAATAGTACTCACATATTTTCTCTATATTATTCTTTTCTTTTATAGGTTTTAATCTATATTTTTCATATTTGCTACAATATTCTATAAGTTGCTCTATTGATAATTCTTCATGGTTCCTTCTATAAGCCATAACTTCTTTATATTTTAATCCGTGTTCATCACATATTTCTTTAATAGTCATACCTAGCTTACCATAATCCTTAATATACTTTCCCTAAATAACTTTCTGGTTCAATCTCTTTATATTATACATGCCATTAATGTTAATTCCTTGTCCTTCTGCAAATCTTAAAAAGTTATTATAATTACTCATCAATTTCTCCTTCATGGTAACTTCATTTATAATATGGTTAACAACTAATTATCCCAACCCTCTAGGTTATCTAACCAGCTTTTTAAATCTTCGGATGTCATTTCACTGGTTTCTTTAGTATTTTTACATTCTGGTTGTTCCTTTAAAATACTTACTAGTTTAACATTTTCCGAGCCGCAATGCTCACAAGCATAATAACTGTGTTCAGGAGTTGGATAATCATCTTCTTCGCATATATAATCATTACCTAGATTATGATATATTAACCAATCTGTTGTCTGCTTTAAGCAATCCATACATACTAAAATGTCTATATGTTCTACATCTATGTATTTCAAATAATCTATAAATTTCTTTGAATTTAAAGCAGTTCCTAATTTAGCGTAATAATCATCTCTGTCTATTATGTCATCAGTACTACTTACTAGTTTATTATTTATTATAAATTTTTTTATTTCATAGTATTTAAGTAAACATTCTATATTAACTGATTTAAGTGTATAAGTGTAGTTATATGAATATTTCCTATGTATTAAAACTGTATTATCCTTATATAATACTTCAATCTCAACGTCGTCGCTATTTTTACACATTGATAATCTAACTGAATCGCCATTATTAACTGTTTGTTCTACTTGCTCCGTCATTTATTCATCTTCTTTCATATATGCTATTTCATCTGTTATAATGTCCAATATTTGGATTTCTTCGTAGTCTAGTATACCCAATTGTACAAAATCACTATAACCAAACTTATCGAATGCTTCAATAAGGTCATCTTTTCCATTAAGTTTGATTGCACATTCTTTGAAGTGTGCAATCTGTTCTTCTGTCATGTATTCTATATGACTATTTACAAAATCTTTCAAACACTGTTGCATACTAACACCTACCCTGCTCATAGTTTGTATCTATCTGCCATTGTTCTTTAGTACTTGCTGCACATACTGCCAATCTATCACATTCCTCATTATAAGGATGCCCATTATGTCCCTTGACCCATGTAAACTTAACACTGTTTTGCATGGTTACTAGGTTCCATAATGTTCTCCAAAGGTCTGCATTAGGTAACTTTCCGTTTTTACCTTTTGTCCAATTGTTTTTACGCCAGCCATCTATCCAATGTTGGTTGAATGCATCACATACATATTTGCTATCACTTATCACTTCAATGTCATGTGCTCCATTAATGTGTGTTAATCCTTCAATTACACTGATTAACTCCATTCTATTATTGGTAGTAAGTCTATATCCAGCGCAGTGTTTTGTTTCATATAATTGTCCATTAGGTAAAATTGCACTAAGTATACAACCCCAGCCACCAGGTCCTGGATTGCCACTACACGCGCCATCAGTATAAAGTTTAATGTTCATAATGTTTTCCACACCTTCCTTTTATTCTTAATATGACTACAAGTAACGTTGTTGTGCCTATTAATAATACTTCCAATAGTTGTGATAACTTCAACCATATATTTACATTATCTAAATATAAGTATAATAAGTATAATGCTGAGTTAATCAACCAAATACCCCAAGATGTTATACTACAATCCTCTGCACTTTTTGTTTTTATTAATCTTATTATTTGAGGTACGTATGAAACAAATCCTTGTATTGTGATATATAATAATATTAGTTCTTTAATTTCCATGACTTTATTTTTTCCTTGCCTGTTCCATGGTTACCACTACACGCACCATCGGTATGAAGTTTAATATTCATCTTTAAGTTCTCTCCTCATTCTAGTTTGTTACCAATTCAAGATTAATTCCATCTGTTACTTTAATTGTTTCTTTACCATTTATAACTGCACATATACATATATTATATATGTCAGAACAATCTAAAATAGTGTATACTATTTTATCTACATCATACTTTAATGTTACTTTGTCATTTACATTGAACTTTATATTCTTATAATCCATGCTATTCTACCTTACCCTTTCAATATATTTTAACTGGTTTATGTGTTTCCATAATTTTATCTTGCTTATATAATAATATTAGTTCTTTAATTTCAATGTCTTTAGTTTACCCTATTTCGTTAATACTATATCTTCACCGCTAAAAGTATATTCTGAAAGGTCTATACTATTAGTATTAACTGTGTCAAATAAACATCCGTCAAGTTCGTCAAGTTCAGGTTTCCAATAGGGTGCAGGAGGTTCATCATCTTCTGGTTCAGGGTCTAACCTTAACATTGTTTTCTCACGTTCTCGCATGATTTCTTCATTAAATCTTGGATGATAATCTTCTACCTTGTCATCTTCTGACCACGCTGCCCATGTTGTAGATATCAAATTAATTAATCTAGTACTATATAGTATAGTTGCATAATCCATAACCTTCATGTTATATTTCTTTAATACGTCTATTCTATTAGGTTTAGGCATATCTTTCATTAATAATCGTTCACATTCTGCTTGAGTTAGGTTCCTATATACAGGTCCTAGAGGAAATATAACAGCATCAAAAGGGTCTAACACTTCTCCCCACATATTCCAATTATTATCTATATGTATTTTCACTACTGTCTTATTTCCATTCTTATAATATATAATGTTTGTATAAGGAGGTTCTGACGCTGTAAAATTTGTATATTTGCTCTCATAATACATATTTATATACCCCCAATACTTAAATTTAGTTTGTGTATGTCTGTTGTCTGTCTCATTATGAAATTAGCTGTGGCTTCTCTTCTTTTCATGTTCATTTGATTATATTTATCTGCCTTATCTATAATATTTAGTATTCTATTCTTATTTAATAAATTATATTTTATCAATTTACGCAAGTCATCTTTGAATATTATATTTCTATATAGGCATATTGCTTTGTATATATCCTCACTAAAACCCATTCTTGATGAATAAAATCCTCTATCCAAACATTCTATGGCTGCATCATTTGCATAAGAAGCAAAACAACATAGTCCATTATCATATAAAGGATACAGCTTTATGTTCTTTTTATTTCCCATGTAAATTGATATATTTTCTAAATGCCTGTCTTGCTGACCCAGTATATAGTCAAAAATTATATATTGATATAATTTTATTATAAAATTGTTTATATTATTATGATTAAGCTCAATTGCTTTTTTTAATAGCTCATCTGCCTCTAACTCTGTGACTCCCATAATATCTTCAAATGGTTTGATATTGTAAATATCTATTACTTCGAATCTAGAAAATGAACCGTATACTCCGTTTGATTTTCTACACGATGCCTTACAACAATTTACCCCAAGTAGTAATGCTAGTTCATATACTACTTGTTCCATTATGTGGTCTTTACTTTGTGTACTTATTCTCTCTTTAAACAATCCTCTCTCATCATTTATGACACATTCATACTTTTGTATGCTACCACAATAATCTGCTTTATTTTTTATAATGTACATTTTATATAATTTCTCTGACATTTCTCTATTAAATTGTTCTTTTTCCAAATCTGTATAATTGTTTCTTATATCCATATCAATCCACCTACCCAGTGTTAATGTCATTTAATCTTCGCATATATTAAAATAATTAAATACAAATACATATTGTTTTTAGGTATAAAAAAGAAGCCAACCCTTTTATAGTGGTTGGCTTCTTTTATTATACAATATTTTTACTTAGTAGAAAATTTCTGCAATAGGCGATGACTTGTCCAATACAATTTTATTTTTACCATTCTTAAGTGCAATCTCTACTGCATCAAGCTGTCTAACAAAGCTATAAAACTCTGCTTTATCAGGGTCATTATAAGCTTCACTTAAAATTTTCATGTATTCTGCTTCACCTTCAGCTATGAGTGTATCAGCCTGCTTCTGAGCCTGAGCCAAAATAACTGTAACTTGCTCACTTGTATCATTCTTAATTTCCTGTGCCTGCTGATTACCCTGTGCTGTATAAGATGCCGCAATATTATTTCTCTCTGAAATCATACGTGTATAAACTGCATCTTTGTTTTCATCAGGTAAATCCAGCATTTTTGTTTCGACACCTGTAATTTCAATACCGTAACCTGTCAATGTATCACCGATGCCTTCCTTAATCATAGCTGCCACCTCACCATCTCTACCTGAAATGATTTCTTCTTGGGTAAGGCTACTAATTACTGTTTTTAACACGTTATACACATTTGAACTGATACGCGACTCTGCATTTGTTACCGACCCACTTAATTTCTGAATGAATAATATAGGGTCTGTAATGCGCCATGTTACAAAACAATCCGAAATCATACTCTTTTTATCGGATGTCATAACATCTGAAGGTGTAAGGTCACTTAAAAATACCTTAGAGCTAATTGATGATTCAGACTGAATAAATGGAACTTTAAAAGATATGCCCATTGATGCCCCATTGTTTGTTGTTACGCTTACAATCTTACCAAACTGTTTAACTACTCTGTATTCCCCAGGCTGTGTAATAACAACTGACTGATTAAACAGATAAATTGCAATCAGTGCTACCACAACAACAGTTGTCAATCTACCGAACTTATTTGCCTTATTTTCCATATTTACTGACCTCCGTCTACTGTACTTAATCCATTTCCAACAGTTGTTGTACTAAATTCTTCCAAAGGTAATAATGTTTCTGTGTTACCGTCTGTAATATAAATATCCATGTTTGGTAATACAGATTCCATTGTCTCATAGAACATTCTTTCCTTTGTAATTAAAGGGAATTTCTTGTACTCCTCATATAATGAATTAAATCTAGCTACCTGTCCCTCAGCATTTGCAATAAGTGACTCTTTCTCTGCCTGTGCATCCTTAACAATTTTATCAGCTTCTGCTTTTGCACTTGGAATACGTGTATTAGCGTCTGCATTTGCATTATTAATAGCTGTTTCCATACCCTGTTTTGCGTCTTCTACATTTTTAAATGCCTGTGCAACATCAGCAGTAGGTACGTCTGCATCTTGAATAACTGCATTAGTAATCATAATACCAATGTTTTCTTTTTCTAATCTAGCTACGAGTAATTCCTTAATCTGAGACTGAATCTCATATTTACCAGTTGTAAGTACTTCATCTACATTATGAGTACCAACCGTATCTCTGATGTAACTCTGTGCTAAATTCTTCACAATTATTTCAGGATTTTCAGATGCGTATAAGTATGCTACTGGGTCATTCACATAATACTCAAAATAGAAATCAACATTTACGAAGTTATAATCACTTGTAATCATGAATGATTCCCTATCAATCTGAGCTTCTGTTTCAAGGTCATACCCTATAGAAAACTGTCTTGAAGCTTTGTTAATCTTTTTAACTGTTTGAAATACAGGTACCTTAAGTTTGAAACCAGGTTCCTCAATGACCTCTACCTGTCCAAAAGTCTTTACAACACCATACTCATCTTCATCCAATGTATACCATGAACCACAAAATATGATTAGTATGAAGATTACTGCTATAATTGTA
>JAGALE010000365.1 GCA_017625335.1 Lachnospiraceae bacterium | reverse complement strand
CTTATAGTACTAGGATGCTATGGAACAGCTAAGTATTCCGATATACTGGCAAAATATATGGGAGGACTTGGTGGTTCTGTAAGAACTGCGAAGGTAACTGGAGATGCTGGTGGTACGAGTACGAAGACTAATATTACAAGAGCTAATGATACATCGGCTAGACTTATTAAGTTGGATCTTCAGTTTTTTGCATATAAGGGTGGTACTGAAGCAATAAACAATACAAATAAGATTGATGAAGTAATCAAGCCTGATTTTATTGTAACTCCAAAAGGTACAGTAATGGATACCAGTAAAAACTACAATTTAATAGGAACGGGAGAAAAAGGTGATTGGTTCCAGATTCATAATTTTGGTAAAGCCGAAGATGGAGTAGGCTTTCCTCATACACATAGACCACAAATGAATACGAATGGCATACATGTATCTTATAATAGAATTGTTTCTGATACAATAGCTGAAGATATTGATTATGTTGATGAATTATTAAGAAATGGTATAATGACTATTCGTAAAGGAAAGAGGTGAGTATGTATGAGTGAGTGTTTAATCTGTAAAGGTAAAAAACTAGATAATTATAAAGAGGGAATTGTGGTTGTTGAATTAGATTCTTTTTTACAAAAATATGCATCTTTGATATGGAATGATAGTAGTGATGTTTGGACGATAAAAATAGCAGGAAAAGATATAGATTTTTATTTAACAAAAGCACAAGTAGATATTCAAAATGGGATTGCGTATGAGGATACAAAATTTTATTTGATTATGAAAGAACTATTGAAAAATGATGTTAAAATCGCGATGTGGTATTCTGAATTTTATGAGGATTTGCCATTATGTAAAGGAGAAATAGAAGTATTAGAAATATGCTATGAAGGGATTGTAGATATTTCAGGAATGTGCGAAGTGTACTTTAAGACAGATTAATATGGAGTCTATTACTATTGTTTGTATTGGCTATAATAGTTAAATTCTAAAGTTGTTGAAACACATATGTAAGACCAGCTATGCATAATGATATGTACCCTCTTTACTGGACACCCAGTAAGGAGGGTACATATCATAACCCTAACAGGTCTTTTCTGCCAGACAGATGCTGGATCCGGTCTAAAAGAGGATCTAACCGGGTTAGGTCAGGATTACATAACCTATTACGGCTACGACCAAATGTCAAGAGGTGAGCTTGCACTATCCTTGACCATAGATATATTTTTCGGAGCAAAGTCTGGATATGATGACTTAAACATCAAGAAAAAGAAGGTTGATGTGGATTTAGATGACTTTGTGCCGGATAATGCCACAAGCAAGGTTAATAAGATAGATGGCGATGATTTAGTGCCGGATAACACATCAGCAGTAATAAACAGAGCAGATGTGGATAACGTGGTTGCTAACACCCAAGGCTTTGGTGGCTGTTTCGTAGAAGGCACAGAGATAAAAACCATAGAAGGCGATAAGAATATCGAGGATATTCACGCTGGAGATATGGTGTACTCTAAGAATACCGAAACAGGTGAAGAAGGCTATAAAGAAGTAGTCCGAGTATTCAAGAAGAAGACCTATGAGCTGGTATATCTTACAGTTGGAGATGAGGAGATAATAACTACTTCAAATCATCCGTTCTATGTAGTGGACGAAGGCTTTGTAGAAGCTGGAAACCTTCAGATAGGTGATAAGGTTGAAACAGCCGATGGAGAGATTCTAGAGATAGAAGCAATAACCATAGAGTATCTTGATGAACCTATTCAGATATACAACTTCGAGGTTGCTGATTGGCATACATATTATGTGTCAGAGGAAGAAGTGCTGGTGCATAATATGTGCATGAGGAATGATGTATATGTAGGAAATACTAATCCTAATGCCTTAAGATATAATGGAGATGGAACATGGACAAGTAATGCTGGATTGACTTATGGCCAAGGCTCGATACATGGAAATAGAGTGAATCATGTAATTGACCATACACATCCAAATCCAAGTAAACCTAAACATACTGTGTATAATGTAGATGAGTCAAATGTTATCGGGTTAGTAGATGAGGCATGGGTGAAAAAAGGACAAGGAATAGTCCAAGGTAATGGAAATGTTGTTTACGATATTGATATGGGGAAAATAGTAGGAACTAATGGCGAAACTCATATAAGAATAGTTACAGATGGTTATACTAACAACATAGTTACTGCATTTCCTATACCTTAGAAAAGGAGGTATAATTATATGATATGTCCATATTGTGAATATGGTCGGATTTTTAAAGCAAAAATAAGGGATTGTGATAAAAAAATATATATATGTGAAGAGTGTGATACGGTATGGGAGGAACAAATTAATGATGAAACAGGTGTTGGGTTTGATAGGTATATGAAGGAAATAGGTATGCGTGGAAGTTGGGATGAGCTTGAAATTTTATTATAAGTGGTAATTTAATCCTTCTTATTTTATGAAGTGTGTGGGGAATTACACTCCCTAAATAAAAAAAGTTCATATGTGCTGTCCTGTGGAACGCAGGGCAGTACATTCAAAACGGAGAAGCATGTGTCTGACCATATGTATGGAGAAAATTATAAAAAAATCATCCTAATTACAATAAAAAATCTAAGGTTGATAGAACAGAGTTTAAAAAATGGAAAAAAGAGTACTGGGAAAATGAGTGGGATTAGATAAAATGAAGAAATACAAATATTTTGCAGATGTTGAGCAATACGCATTTTTCACAAAAACTCCATGTCAATTTTGTGGTAATGAGAGCAATTGTCTTGAAGGAATATATTTTGATAGGGAAAATATTGAGTCGGTTTGCATGTCTTGCTTTGAAAAAATGAAGGCATGTGTGGAAGTGCCTAGTTATATAAGACGCCGAGTTAATATTGATTCAGCCACTAAAATTGAGCAATTAAAATATACACCTCCAATTCCATGGGTTCAATATAATGACTGGCAAGTTTGTTGTGATGATTTTATGACATATATTGGAGAATATGATCAAGATGCATTTTCAAATAAGTATGGTGTTGAAGGAACAGTCGAATTATTTGAAAGTATGTTATCAAAAGATACACATGTGAAAGTCGATGATATTAATGTATTGTGGGAAGATATAGGATATAATACAGTAGCATATTTTTTTATGTGCTCGCATTGTGGTAAAACATTGATAGTATGTCAGAGTTATTGATTTTTACAGTGTGCAAGATGCATAACCTACAATTGTTTGGAGTGAGTGGAAAATATGATACTCCCCAATAATTATTTTACTATCAAAGCAACACTGCCAAGTATAGTTATGATGAGTTAGGTAACCTGATAAGTCTTACATATTCAGGTTGGACTGCGGTAGAAAAGTGACACTGCCATTGAGTAAAAGCATCTTAAAGTATCAATTGACTAAATTGGCTCAGCCCTTTGTTTACAAGGGTTGAGCTTTTTTTTAAGTGTGTCTAGTGATGCAAGTTTCAAAAAATGCTCTATAGTGCTAATCGCTTTTGCTCCTTGCAGCAGGTTAAGTATCTTTGAATGTTTGTCTCTAGTGCGTTCATGATTTTCTCCTTTTTTTGCAGGATATTGTAGCAGATGAGAATAATATATTAAATTCAAAATTTCAATTGTGTCGCTTGATGTCGTTTTATGTGGCATAAGATACTATTATTTGGTAAAATATTAGATAGAAAAATGACTCTGGGAGGTGTAGTCGAAAAATATGGAAGAAAAGCATAAGAGAAAAAACAGAGTTATAGTGAAGAGAATACTATTTGGTCTATTGGTAGTTGCTTTGGTGAGCGTTATATGTGTTCTGGCTTACCAATTGTATTATGTCCATTTTAGATGTGCCAATTTGATTTCATATTCGGAAAAAATATTAGATATAGAACTTGAAGATAATATTCAGAATTTCGAAGGGACAATATATAAAGACTGGCATCATGACGGAGAGGATGACTGGTTTATCGATGAATATGTTATTGCAAAATTCACAATCAAATCCGGATGTGAAGATGAGATGCTTGCGCAGCTAGATGAAAAATGTTGGAAAGAAGCGCAATTTATGCCGCCATTTAGTTATAACACTTATGATTCTATTGAAAAAGAACTTAATGGTAAAATCATATATGATTCCTATTATACAGTGATGGAGGGCGAATATGGAATGATGTCCAGATACATTGATATATATGTAGTATGGGAAGATGATGTTATGTATATTTATATACGTGGGTAAAGGCATATTAGGATGAAGGAGTTAACCTGTATGAAAAAAATATACAAGAGAATGCTTACAGTGCTTATTGGAATTATAGCAATAGTTTTATTGGTTGTGATAGTAAATAAGACACATTATGAATATACAATGAGGAAATATAAAGAAGCAGGCCAACAACAGTATGAAATAGTGAAAGAATATTTTTACGAGAATGAATCACTTCTAAAAGGAATATGTGATGAGCTTCTTAAAATAGACGAATTTGAATATGGAAATTATACCATTCAATTTGAGGAAGATGGAGGAGGGGGCAATTATTTTACAGAAAGTGATATAATATGCTATTTAAATGGTGAATTTCATTCTTGGAATGATGAAATAGAGGAAAATCTAAATAACAATACAGTTTTGAAAGAGTACTTTGATGAATGCATTAAGTCAGAGAAGCTTTCTTATATTGTAATTGATAATGGATATTACAGTACAATTACTTTTCAGCCAAATCCAGAATTGATACCGTTGGTTTTGCCGAATTTTAGCCCATCTAACGAAGTAATATATTGTGAGAATAGTGGATACACCCAGCGCAGTATTGAAGAGAATTGGTACATAAGGATTGGTGGGGTTTTGGAGTAGTAGAGGAGAAAGTATGGATAGAAAATATAAAAAAATATTATTACAAGCTATTATTATTTCAGTAATGTTCTTGCTTTCCCGGATGTTCCAGTGGACAATTCTAGAAAAACTAACAGTATTTCTATACCCTATATTTTTGGGAGTCTTGATTATTGTGGTTTTTGTGTCTGTATTAATATCCTTGATATATGCAATACGTGGATATGTTAAGAAATGTGATGATAGAACTAAAATGATTATTCCTTTTCTGGTAGAAATAGTAATTATTGGCGGAGCAATTATTATATTTAGCCAGACAAATCTTCGAAGAATTAACTTCCTTATGTATGACAAAGAAAGAAGAGCAGTGGTAGAAGCTTTTGAATCAAACGAAATACACTGTGATAAATATGGGGAGCTTATTGTGGAAGATAGTGTTTCCGACAAGCTATGTGCAGATGGTAGTGCCATTCGTATTATAGATGGTGGTAATATGAGAGGAATATATTTTTGCACATTTACTGGTGTTTTGGAATCTTCAGAAGGGTATCTGTATGTAATAGATGAAGAACTTAGCGGTGTGCATATTTATGATTGCAAAATTGATATTCATGCGGAATATGGGGATGGAGTGTATTTTATAGGGACGGATTAATAGAGAAAGTATAGGGAAAAACTTATGAAAATATTTTCGAGAATTATAGAGACACTATTGGCCATTACTATGTTATTCAGTGGAATGTTAGTTTTTGATGAGGGCTGCTCCTGTGGCCAATGCTATTCCGAAGAGATACGGGTAGCAAGCTGTATTTTACTTGCAAGTATAGTGGCGGAAATAGTTATATTGATTATAAAATCATTTAAACAACATTTTATGATTGGGGTACTTGACTTTGTTAGCACTATTCTTTTGGTGGTGGGAATTGTTCTTGCTGCTGGTACGTTGATAGGAACAATTTATCGTATTTCGAATGCTAGAATAGGTGATGCCTTGAAGTATTTTATATCCTTTGGAGGACCAACTGTGATTATAGGTTTATTTACATATGCATCCATTTGGTGTAGTAAGAAGATTAAAGGTGTGCCGAAAACTAATGAGTGTAAACCGGAAGAACATGGAGAAAAATGATGGAAGAACGTAAAAAAAAGAACAAATTTAAGATAATTGCAATCATTGTAGCTGTCATTTTAGTATTTATTATAGGCGTTCCGATACATTTAAATAATGGTTATAGGGGAAAAACTGTAGAGTGTGAAACCCTAGGATGCAGATTAATTCTTCCTGATGGTTGGGATGGTAAATGTGATTTTGTTATGGTTGATGAAGGCATAGATGCATACCATAGAAAAGGTAGAATTTCTGCATTGCAAGGTTATAATAGTGGGGAATTATTTTGGCTGAGAAAATGGAAAGGTGTATTTACAGATAAGGAAGTGCAGGATAGAGCTGTTCAACCGACTATTTTTTTAGGAGCGGATAATGAGGGCGCATATGTTATTATATGTGCATCAGATATAACTTCTACCAATTTCAGGAAAGAGTATAATGAACTGCATAACCAAATCAATCAGATAAAGATTGAAATATATTAGAATAGATTATTATGTCAAAGAGAAAACAGATAGAATTTGAAAAATCTACAATTAAATATTCGGATGATTTAAATAACTTGTTATCTGACCAAGCTATTGCCTGCGACCTGACCTATGTTGATGAAAGTGCTAAGGAGCATAATGGTAGGCTTAAACGCGTGGGTAGGAAGATAGTGGCGTCTAAACTGGATAGTGAAGTTATTTTTCGATTAATATCTGTTGTGTTTATTATAGCACTGGCTTTGTCAGAGTTTATTTTAAGTGGTGATTCCTCGGAACGTGCCTTTACGGCGATTATAACATTAGGCTTGCTGCTTCCTTTTTTTCTTTTGGCCTGGGCAACTGATAAATTAGGGCTGATGGATGATAAAAGAAAACCTTATTATCTGGCTATAGATAATACCAACTTTGACGCATTTCAGCCTCGTATATTAGACGATAGATTTTACATCATACATAATCACAGCTTTGATTCTCATAATGCATTGATATCCTTGCCTGGTGAAAGGTTTGAAGAACTAGGTTATTCGGAGCTTATTCTCCTTGATAAAATAACCAGATTTGAGGAAACTAATGATGGTATGTATATCACTGCCACAGCTCAAATAAGAACGAATATGCAGAACAAAAATAGTATTAGCTATAGGCAGTCTAAGGGTATTATTCCCATAAAGGTTTATATTCAGCGTGGACTTTATTCTGATGAGTTTAGGCATTGCTGTAGAAGATGCTTTTATGTGACAGACTATATTACCAAAGATGTGCATAGTGAAGATAAGCTTCCTGGTGCTATTATGGAGATTGATCCATGGGATATTCAGCCATATCCCGAGCTTCTTAAAGCGGATTCTCCGAAACTGGAGAATTGTCAGGTGTTTTATTGTCAGGATGAGAATCAGCCACTTAAATATAGACTAAGCCAGTTTTATAAGGATGAGTCATGCAGAGTTTTCTATATTCAGTACATGGAATCTGTATGCGACAATGGTAATCTGGAGGATGTTTTTGCAGATAATCTGACCCAAGAGCTGTCTAAGGTTAGAGAAAAATCATGGGGCAAATATTACGCGGACAGGTATATGCAGGGATATATAGATTGGAACGGCAAAGTGGGGGAGGCGAAGGTGACTCACCTGAAGGATTTAAAGGTCAAGAAGACCAATAATGGGAAGGTTCGGATAACATATACCTCGCCCAATGGAATGAGAAGAAGACTTAAGGTGCCGGATGTATTTGGAGAGTTGGAGAAAATACATAGATAATTAAATAATGAATAAATTTATCGCCAAGACAATTTTTTTCGCCTTATAACTATTGTGTTTTCGATAATATTATGTTATTGTGTAGCTAGGCAAAGATTTCTTTATGTTTTGGATTCTTAATTACATTCTGTGATTCTGCTATTGAAACTCTTGCTTATTTCCATATTTTTTAGGCGGGGAGTTATGGTGGTGGATTGCTGATGTATGTTTCATAGATTTCCTGCTAAGTATTATATTATAGAGGAGGAATTTATGGAATTGATTTATTATGATGGCTTTTTGTTTAAAAACAAGAGTAATGTGTTCAGTATTGTTGTGGAAGAACCTGAGGCATTATATGGAACATCACAACCATGGCGTGAGCTTGGGGTGACAAAGGAGTTATATGAAGAGAGATTATCTCAGATACAGAGTCTTACACTTATGGATAATAAGCTTTTGATAAAAGTGTTTGAAGATGTAACATGTGTTGAAGAACTTCTTAAAGTAATTATGAAAAAACCGGATATATAGGTTATGGAGTGTCATACAGAGGTTTATGTACATAATTTGTATGGGCGTTCAGTAAGACTTGATATTAAAGCTAAGGATTCGGAAGATAAGCTGTATGATATTGAAGTTCAGAAGGGGAATGCAGGAGCGATACCTAAGAGAGCAAGGTATAATGGTTCTTTATTAGATGCAAATATTACTGATCCGGGAGAAGATTTCCACAATGTTCCAGAGACGGTGGTAATATTTATAACCGAAAACGATGTTTTGGGTGATGGACTTCCTATTTATCATATAGAAAGAGTAATAAGGGAGAATGGTAAACTTTTTGACGATGGAACACATATTATATATGTTAATGCAGAGATAAATGATGATACTGAGCTTGGTAGGTTGATGCATGATTTGAAATGTGAGAGGGTGGAGGATATGGATAATAAAGTATTAGCTAATAGAGTTGACTATTACAAGAATAAGACGAGAGGTATATATGAGTGGTGGGATGATATAGATGAGTGGTCTCTTAGAGACATCGAGAAGGGTAAGAAACAGGGAGAACAATTGGGATTGATTACCTTGATATGTAAGAAACTTGTAAAAGGTAAAGATATAGCGACTATAGCTCTTGAATTGGAGTCAGAGTATGACGAGATAGCTAGTATATGTGAAATCGCTCAAGATTTTGCGCCAGAATATGATATAGATGCTATATTCGAAGCTTATAGCAAGACACAGGTAGTGGCTTAGTTGTTAAAAAGGAAGGATGCAATGTACCTATTTTGGTGCATGCATCCTTTCTTGTGCCATATTGGTATTAATATTGATAGTAAGCTTTGAGTAAATTAATTAGTTCTACGAAGTCCTCCTGGTGCATAAGCTCTCTAGCTGAATGCATAGCTAAAATTGGGATTCCCATATCCACTGACTTAATAGGGAGATATGAAGCTACGATAGGTCCTAGAGTCTGTCCTCCCGCCATGCCTGAACGGTTAACCTGTTTTTGTAGCTTGATATTCTTCTCGTCACATAGGGCTGTAATAACGGCCCCAGCCTCGCTGTCAGTGACGTATCGCTGTGATGCGCTGGTCTTGAGTGTTACACCATTGCCGAGGATTATCTGGTTGGTTATATCACTCTTCTCTGGGTAGTTTGGATGTAGGCCATGGGCTACATCACAGGATATATTAAATCCCTCATATATCATCTTCTTATCAGGAACA
Source organism: Lachnospiraceae bacterium (assembly GCA_017625335.1). GTDB lineage: Bacteria > Bacillota > Clostridia > Lachnospirales > Lachnospiraceae > Coprococcus_C. The sequence continues at coordinate 1,245 of JAGALE010000365.1, read as the reverse complement.
ATTCGCTCTATAATATCTCTAAGCAGTGTGGAATCAGCGCCCTGCTTGGAACGACTGCCGATTTCTTCGTTATCGAAGAATACTCCCACTGAGATGGAGCTTGTAATGCTGCTTTCTGTAAGTGCTCTGGTTATGGCATATACAGAGGAAATATTATCGATTCTTGGGCTGGATAAGAATTCGTCATTTATACCAATTGTTTGTGGTTCTTCATATACATAGAGATATAAATCGTAGTCTAATATATCTTCATATGCTATATCAGCATCCTTTGCTACATAGCTAATGAGCCTGTTTGTCTCATTGTTGCCCTCGGTCATAGCAACAAGAGGAATTAATTCCTTCTGCACATCTATGTCAGCATTCTTATCCTTCTTAAGGTGTGGTGCCAAATTAGGTATTATGCATATTGGCTTTTTGGAGTCGTAAAGCACTGTTTTTGGCGCAAATGCATTCTCTCCCTTTATAACTATCTTGCCAGCCAGGCCTAAAGGTCTGTCAAACCAGGTGTTAACAATAAGCCCACCGTAAGGCTCTACATTTGCCATAAGGTAACCAGATTTCTTCATATCCGGATTTGGCTTTAGCTTAAGACATGGGAAGTCTGTGTGAGCCATAGCAACTCGAAGATACTTGGCGTTTTCTCCTATAACCCATGCTACCAGCATGGATGGGAATGGTTTAACCATATATTTACCAGGGGCAAGAGTTCCCCAAGCGTCAGACATATTTAATATTTGAAATCCATTGTTGTTAAATGTTTGGACACATTCCTCTACTACATGGAATTGTGTTTTTCCGTTTTTTAATATGTTAATTAAATTATTCATAGTGTTATCCTTTTCATATTGATTTGTTGATTATAGTACCTGGTTGTTGATTAGGCAGTAGTCTAGTTTGGTGTATTGATTATAGTATATTTGATATTGGCTTTCAAGAATTCTTTGGTTAAGTATAGCATAACCATATAGAGAAGATAATACTTATAATAGGCTATCAATTGGTAAAAAAATTTTGTAAATATGGTTAAATTGGCTAAATTTACCATTTATATTATTGCAACACGATGCTTTACAAATGCTATAAAATGATATACAATAATATTGAAAGACTAACTATTAAAAGTCAAGTCTTAAAATGATATTTTTTGAATAAAGTACAGAAATGTATTTTAGATATATTTTGAACTCAGTTGGAGTTCTTTGAACCTTGAAAACTGCATGACAAAAAGAGCATCGTGATAGG